>CAISJH010000177.1 GCA_903885585.1 uncultured beta proteobacterium | reverse complement strand
TCACCGAGATGGTGGAGCTGCCGCGCGAGGCGCACCCCTGGTTCGTGGGGGTGCAGTTCCACCCCGAGTTCAAGAGCACACCCTGGGGAGGCCACCCGCTGTTCAGCAGCTTCGTCAAGGCAGCGCTGGATCACCAGCAGGCCCGGCAAAGCGCTGCGGCAGCTTGAGAGAGGGCCTGCAGATGCAGTTGTGCGGCTTCCCGGTCGGCATAGACCAGCCCTTCTTTCTGATCGCCGGCACCTGCTCCATTGAGGGACTGGAGATGTCGCTGGAGGTGGCGGGCCGCCTGCAGGAGGCCTGTACCCCACTGGGCATTCCCTTGATCTACAAGGGCTCGTTTGACAAGGCCAACCGTTCTTCGGGCAGCAGCAAGCGCGGCGTCGGCCTGGATGCCGGCCTGAAGATCCTGGACGAGGTGCGGCGGCAGACGGGCCTGCCCATCATCACCGATGTGCACGATGAGGCGCAGGTGGCTGAGGTGGCCAGCGTGGTCGACGTGCTGCAGACACCGGCCTTCCTGTGCCGGCAGACGGACTTCATCCGTGCCGTGGCGCAGTCCGGCAAGCCCGTGAACATCAAGAAGGGGCAGTTCCTGGCGCCCTGGGACATGTTGAACGTCATCGACAAGGCACGCTCGGCCGCGCGTGAGGCCGGCCTGTCGGAAGACCGTTTTCTGGCTTGCGAACGCGGCGTGAGTTTTGGCTACAACAACCTGGTGGCCGACATGAGCAGCCTGGCCGAGATGCGCAAGTCCGGCGCGCCGGTGGTGTTTGACGTCACGCACTCGGTGCAGAAGCCTGGCGGCCTGGGCGCCAGCAGCGGCGGCGCAAGAGAGATGGTGCCGGTGCTGGCCCGCGCGGGCGTGGGCGCCGGTGTGGCCGGCCTCTTCATGGAAACCCATCCGCGCCCGGCCGAGGCCTGGTCGGACGGCCCCAACGCCGTGCCGCTGAAGCACATGGCCGCCCTGCTGGCGCAACTCGTCGCAATCGACCGCGTGGTCAAGTCCCAGCCGCTGCTGGAAGACCACTTCACGGTCTGACCTTCGGCCCGACAGCGCCACCCACCAAGATTTTTCAACTTCTCAGAGAACCCACCCCATGAGTGCCATCGTCGACATCGTCGGCCGCGAGATCCTCGACAGCCGAGGCAACCCCACCGTCGAGTGCGACGTGCTGCTGGAATCCGGCACCATGGGCCGCGCTGCCGTGCCCTCGGGTGCGTCCACCGGTAGCCGCGAGGCCATCGAACTGCGCGACGGCGACAAGAGCCGCTACCTGGGCAAGGGCGTGCTTCGCGCGGTCGAGCACATCAACACCGAGATCTCCGAGGCCGTCATGGGCCTGGACGCCAGCGAGCAGGCGTTTCTCGACAAGACCCTGATCGACCTGGATGGCACCGAGAACAAGAGCAAGCTGGGCGCCAATGCCACGCTGGCCGTGAGCATGGCCGTGGCCCGCGCTGCAGCCGAGGAGTCTGGCCTGCCGCTATACCGCTACTTCGGTGGCATGGGCGGCATGCAGATGCCCGTGCCCATGATGAACGTGATCAACGGCGGGGCGCACGCCAACAACAGCCTGGACCTGCAGGAGCTGATGATCATCCCGGTGGGCGCGCCAAACTTCCGCGAGGCCGTGCGCTGGGGCGCCGAGACCTTCCACGCCTTGAAGAAGATCATCGACGGCCGCGGCATGCCAACCGCCGTGGGTGACGAGGGCGGCTTCGCCCCGAACGTGGAAAGTCACGAGGCCGCGATCCAGATGATCCTGGAGGCCATCGACAAGGCGGGCTACACGGCCGGCGAGCAGATCGCCATCGGTCTGGACTGCGCGGCCAGCGAGTTCTATCACGACGGCCTGTACGTGCTGGAGGGCGAAGGCGGCCTGAAGCTCACGGCCGAAGCCTGGACCGACATGCTGGCCACCTGGGTGGACAAGTACCCCATCATCAGCATCGAGGACGGCATGCACGAGGGCGACTGGGCGGGCTGGAAGCACCTGACCGAGCGCCTGGGCCGCAAAGTGCAGCTGGTGGGCGACGACCTCTTCGTCACCAATACCAAGATCTTGAAGCGCGGTATCGACGAGCGCATCGCCAACTCCATCCTCATCAAGATCAACCAGATCGGCACGCTGACCGAGACCTTTGCCGCCATCGAGATGGCCAAGACCGCGGGCTACACCGCCGTCATCAGCCACCGCTCGGGCGAGACCGAGGACTCCACCATCGCCGACATCGCGGTAGGCACCACTGCTGGGCAGATCAAGACCGGCTCCATGAGCCGCAGCGACCGTATTGCCAAGTACAACCAGCTGCTGCGCATCGAGGAAGACCTGGGCGACGTGGCCCGCTACCCAGGCCGCGCGGCCTTCTACAACCTGCGTTGACCGCAGTGGTGACCCTGCAGCCGGCTTTCTCTGCACCTGGGCTGCAAGCCCCAGGCCCGTCACAGTCGCTCCGCGGCGCCTGACACACCATGCGCTGGGTCACCGTCGTCCTTGCCGGTCTGGTGCTGCTGGTGCAGGCCGACCTGTGGTTCGGCCGGGGCAGCCTGCCTCAGGTGTGGAAACTGCAGCGTGACCTGGCGGCCCAGCAGCAGACCAACGAGCGTGCGCGGGAGCGCAACGCCCGCGTCACGGCCGAGGTCACCGACTTGCGCGAAGGTCTGGAGATGGTGGAAGACAAGGCGCGTAACGAGCTGGGCATGATCAAACCGGACGAGGTTCTGGTGCAAGTCTCCAAGCGTCGCTGAGCCGCGGTCTACGACACCAGCGACACCTTCGCCGAGACCGGTCACCGCCCATCCTCGTCGCGTCACGCCCGCCTGCCGTGCCCGCCTGACCATGGACACTTTGCGGCTCATCTTCGGGCACTTGCTCTCGCCCGCCTTCACCCTCTGGGGCAGCCCCGTCACCTGGGCGGAGGTGTGCGCCTTCGGGTTGGGCCTGTGGATGGTGGAGCGCAACATCCGCGTCCACCCTTGGGGATGGCCGTTGGCCATCGCCAGTTCCGCGCTTTATGCGTTGCTGTTCGCAGACAGCCGCCTGTACGGCGAGGCCGGTCTGCAGGGCTTCTTCATCCTGGTGTCCATCTGGGGATGGCGCCAATGGCTGCGCGGCACCGAGGCGAGCGGGCGGCCGCTGCGGGTGCGCGCGATGTCCTGGCAAGGCCGGGCTGCAGCGGCCCTCATCACGCTGGCCGCCTGGCCGGCTCTGGCCTTGCTGCTCAGCCGCAACACCGACAGCGACGTGCCCTGGCTGGACGCCCTGCCCACCGTGGCCAGCATCACGGGGCAATGGCTGCTGGCCCGCAAGCGGGTGGAGGCCTGGGCGGTGTGGGTGGCCGTCAACCTCTTCAGCGTGGGCCTGTTCATGCACAAGGCGCTGTGGCTGACCGCCGTGCTCTACGCCCTCTTTGCCGTGCTGTCGGTGGCCGGCTGGCTGGCCTGGCGACGGCTGGCCGCGGCCCCGCACTTGCGCCCATGAACCGCACGGCCCTGGTCATTGCAGTGCTGGGGGCTGAAAGCACCGGCAAGACCTGGCTGGCGCAAGCGTTGAGCGAGCACCTGGCGGTCAGCACCGGTCTGCGCTGCACCTGGGTGCCGGAGTGGTTGCGCCTGTGGTGCGATGCTCAGGGGCGCACGCCGGCACGCCATGAGCAGTTTGAGATCGCGCAGGCCCAGCAAACGCGCATCGCGGCGGCGGCTCAGGCGCACGACATCGTGGTGGCCGACACCACCGCCTTGATGACCGCTGTTTACAGCCTGCAAGTGTTTGGTGATGACAGCCTGCGGCCCTTCGCTCTGGAGCAACACCAGCAGGTGCACCTGACTCTGCTGACCGCGCTGGACCTGCCTTGGGTGGCCGATGGCCACCAACGCGACGGACCACATGTGCGGGAGCCGGTGGATGCGACCCTCCACCAGTGGCTGACCCAGGCTCAGCTGCCGTTCATGCGGGTATCCGGCCTGGGCACCGCCCGCCTGAACTGCGCCGCACGGGCTTGCGAGGCAGCGTTGCAGGAGTTGTGCAGCACCCCGGCCATCGCGGGCCGCCCAAGGCCGGTCAATTGACGGTTTCGGAGCCTGGCGGGTGATCCACCGGGGGCGTGAAGAGCTCGCCCACGTCCACCGCATCGAAACGGTACTGCGCACCGCAAAACTCGCATCCCACCTCGACGTCCGGACGCTCGGTCAGTATGGACGCCACCTCCTGGCGGCCCAAGGACAGGAGCATGCCACCGACACGCTGGCGCGAGCAGGTGCAGGCGAAACGCGGCACCTGCGGCTCAAAGCGCAGCACCTTCTCCTCCCAGAACAGCCGCCTCAGCACGGTATCGGCGTCCAGGCTCAGCAATTCTTCTCGGGTGAGCGTGGCAGCCAGGTGCGCGATGCGGTTGAAGCCCTCGCTCAGGCCAATGTCGTCCTCGTTGCGGCGCCCAGTGGCGCCGCCCAGGTTGCCCTCGCCCTCCACCGGCAGGCGCTGGATCAGCAGGCCTGCCGCCATCTCGTCGTTGGCCGCCAGCACCAGTCGGGTGTCGAGTTGCTCGCTCTGCAGCATGTAGTGTTCCAGCACCTGGCTGAGCACCTGCAGCGGCTCGCGCTGGTCGCCGTGCAGGGGCACCACGCCCTGGTAGGGCTGCTGGCCCGGCAGGCGGTCCTGCGGGTCCAGCGTGATGGCGCAGCGACCGTTGCCGTGGACATTGAGCAACGCCTCCAGCCGGGCGTCGTCCGGCACGTCGCCCCGCACCGAAGCGGTCACCCGAAAGCCCAGGTCCGGGCGCGCTTCGGCGACCGCCAGCTTCACCGGCCCATCGCCCTGCATCTGCAGGATCAAGGCCCCGTTGAACTTGATGTTGGCCTGCATCAGCACGCTGGCAGCCGCCATCTCGCCCAGCAGGCTGCGTACCGCGACCGGGTAGGCACCTTGGCCGCCCTGGGCCGGGTCACGCCGGGCCAGCAACTCACGCCAACTGCCTGTCAGGCGCACCAGCATGCCACGCACGGGCAGCCCCTCAAACAGAAACTTGTGCAGCTCGTCCATGGTGCTCAGCCCAAGCGGCGCAGACCGTCGCGGTGCCGGGCGGCGTTGGCGACGTAGTTCATGGCGCTCTGGCGGACGCGATGCGCCTGCTCGGGCGTCAACTCCCGCACCACCTTGGCTGGCGAACCCATGATCAACGAGTTGTCGGGGAACTCCTTGCCTTCGGTGACCAGCGCCCCCGCCCCCACCAGACAGTTGCGCCCGATGCGTGCGCCGTTGAGCACCACCGCCTGGATGCCCACCAGCGACCCATCGCCAATGCTGCAGCCGTGCAACACCGCCTGGTGGCCCACCGTCACCCCTTCGCCCAGGGTCAGGGGGAAGCCATGGTCGGTGTGCAGCACGCTGCCGTCCTGCACGTTGCTGCCACGGCCCACGGTAATGGCTTCGTTGTCACCACGGATCACCGCCCCATACCAGACGCTGGCGTCGGCTTCCAGCCTGACGTTGCCGATGACGGTGGCGGAATCAGCCACCCAGGCGGACCCGTGGACCTGGGGAACGGTGTCTTGCAGCGCGTAGACGGCCATGGAATCCTTGCAGCTTGAGCGGAAGAGATGGAAGATCGGGGTTGCTGAAGCTCTAGATTCTAGGGATGGACCTGCGCTGCCTGGCACTCGACGCTCTGTCCGAACCCGACCCCTCCAAGAAGGCGGCGTCGGTCGAGGCCGGCTGGGCCTTGGCATTGGCAGGCTGCGAAGCCGATGCAAATCTGGAACTGACCTCCAGGCTGCCCCTTCCTGGAAGGCCCGAACGTCCGCGGCTGGTCGAGCCCGGGGCGGTGCCAAGGCGCAGCCCCTTCACGCTCGAAGGACGCGCGGCCTTGCTGCATGCCGTGGCCCATATCGAGTTCAACGCCATCAACCTGGCGCTGGACGCCGTATGGCGGTTTGACGGCATGCCGCAGGATTTCTACCGCGACTGGTGGCTGGTGGCGGCCGACGAGGCCCGCCACTTCACGCTGCTGCGGACCCACCTGCAGGCCATGGGGCACGACTACGGCGACTTCGAAGCCCATGACGGCCTCTGGAGCATGGCCGAGAAGACCGCGGAAGACGTCGTAGCCCGCATGGCACTGGTGCCGCGCACGCTGGAGGCGCGGGGCCTGGATGCGACGCCCCCCATGCAGGCGCGGCTGGCACGCGCCGGCGATCAGCGGGCCGTGGAGATCCTGGCCGTGATCCTGCACGACGAGGTGCGCCATGTGGCCATCGGCAACCACTGGTACCGCTGGCTGTGCGAAGGCCGCGGTCTCGATCCGCAAACGCACTACCCCGTGCTGGCGCAGCGCTACGGCGCCCCTCGGCTCAAAGGCCCCTTCAACCTCGAAGCCCGCAGCCGCGCCGGCTTCACCCCGGCAGAGCTATCCGCCCTGCCGGCGGACTGAGGCCGAGTTACTAACCCGCAGCCTCAGGGTGGTCAGCCCCTGGGGTGGTGTTTCGCGTGCAACTGCCGCAGCCGCTCGCGGGCCACGTGGGTGTAGATCGTTGTGGTGGAGATGTCCGCGTGCCCGAGCAGCATCTGCACCGCCCGCAGGTCGGCGCCGTGGTTCAACAGGTGGGTAGCGAAGGCATGCCGCAAGGTGTGGGGCGACAAGGGCACCTGGATACCGGCCTGCCTGGCGTGTCGCTTGACGAGGATCCAGAACATCTGCCGTGTCATGGCGCCGCCTCGCGCAGTGACGAAAAGCGCGTCGCTGACCTGGCCGTGCAGGATGGCGGACCGTGCTTCGGCCAGGTAGCGGCGGATCCAGCCATGCGCCTCCTCGCCGAAGGGCACCATGCGCTCCTTGGAACCTTTGCCGGTGACGCGCAAGGCCCCTTCGCTCAAGCCCACGTGAACCGTCTTCAGGCCCACCAGTTCGCTCACCCGAAGCCCGCTGGCGTACATCAACTCGATCATGGTGCGGTCGCGCAGGCCGAGCGCCGACTCGGTGTCGGGCGCCGCGAGCAGGGCTTCCACCTGCGCCTCGCTCAAGGTCTTGGGCACGCGCAGAGGCTGACGGGCCGCCAACAGCTTCAAAGTCGGGTCGGCGACGCACAGATGCTCGCGCAAGGCCCAGCGGAAGAAGCGCTTGAAGACCGTCAGGCGCCGGTTGGCGGTGGTGGCCCGGGTGGCCGCATGCCGGGCACTCATGTAGCCCAGCAGGTCGGACTCTCGCGTGTGCTCCAGCGGGCGGCCGGTGCTCTCTTCCAGCCACTGGGCGTAGAGACTCAAGTCGCGCCGGTAGGCCGACAGCGTCAGCGCGGCCAGGCCGTCCTCCACCCAGAGGGCGTCGACGAAGCGGTCTACGAGGGCGGCGCTTTGCACGGTGGGCTCAAGGCTGCTGACCCCGGCCCCTCAGGCACCGGCATCGAAAAAGCCACCCGCAGGTGGCTCGTCCAGTGGCTTGCGCGAAGAGTTGATCACGGTCTGCGCAAGGTCTTGGAGGGGCTCAGTCCAGCTTGAGTTTCTGGTCGGCCACGACCTTCTTGTAGACCTCGAACTCCGCGCTGATCTGGGCGGCGAACTGCTCGGGGGTGTTCAGGACCATCAGCGAGCCGGTGTCCTCGATGCGCTTGCGCACATCAGGCAATTCGGCCGTCCTCTTCACAGCTGCGGCCACCTTGTCGATGACCTCCTTGGGCAGGCCCTTGGGACCCAACACGCCGTAGTAGGCCATGCGGTTCACCGGCTCCAGCCCCACTTCCTTGAATGTCGGCACGTTGGGCAGCTGCGTCAGACGCTGGGGGGCGGCCACCACGATGGGGATCAGCCGGCCGTCCCGGATGAAGGGCAGCGCAGAGGGCATGTTGTCGAAGATGACCGGCACCTGGCCGGCCACCGTGTCATTGAGTGCCGGACCGGCGCCACGGTAGGGAATGTGCGTCATGAACACGCCCGCCAGGCTCTTGAACAGCTCGGTCTGCAGGTGGCCGATGCCGCCGGTGCCCGAGCTGGCGTAGCTGTATTTGCCGGGGTTCTTCTTCAACTCGGCGATGAAGCCCTTGTAATCCCGCGCCGGGAAGCTGGGGTGCACAGCGATCACGTTGGGCGTGGCCGCAATGTTGATGATGGGCGTGAAGTCCGACGTGGGGCTGTAGCCAATGCGGGGATTGATGGCCGGGTTGGCGGCGGTGGTGGACACGGTGGCCATGCCGAGCATGTAGCCGTCGGCCGGCGCCTTCACGACTTCCAGCGCGCCGATCGAGCCGCCGCCGCCCGCTTTGTTCTCCACGACCATCTGCTGGCCGAAGGCCGCACCCACCTTCTCGGCCACCACGCGCGCCACGATGTCGGTGGTGCCGCCGGGGGCAAAGGGCACCACCAGGCGTACGGGCTTGTTGGGGTAAGGCTGGGCCAGGGCCAAGGGTGCAGCCAGCACGGCAACGCTGGCCAGGGGCAGGAGGAACTTCAACTTCATAGAGGGTCTCCAAGGCAGAGCAAGACGAGCGACTGCTCGCATCAAACCAAGAGTGTGCCTTGCCCTTCCAGCCCCCGGCATGCTCTCGCCATGAAAACCCTGCAAGAAGTGTCTGGTCAGCCAGGCACAGGGGCCGGGCACGTTGGCTGGGCTTCCTGGACCAGCGCCCAGTCGATGTGCTCGCGCACCAGCGGGTCCGCGTGGTCGCGCGCGGACCGAAGCGCATGTTTCAGCGTTTGTGACGCCGCGCCAGGGGGCAGCTGCGCCAGAGCATTGCCCAAGGCCACGGCGAGGTTGCGCCGCCATCGCGTCCAGCCGATACGGCGTATCGCGCTGCCCTCCATGCGACGCAGCCACTGTGCCTCATCCCAGGACCACAAGGCCTCCAGTGCACCGTCAGCCAGGCCTTCCCGGGCATCAAAGTCGGGCAGGACCGCTCGCTTTGCGTACTTGTTCCAAGGGCAGGCCAGCTGGCAGTCGTCACAGCCATAGACCCTGTTGCCCATGGCCCGGCGGAACTCCACTGGAATGGGCCCTTCATGCTCGATGCTGAGGTAGGACAGGCAGCGCCGGGCATCCAGCCGGTACGGCGCCACGATGGCCTGGGTGGGGCAGATGTCCAGGCAGGCGCTGCAGCTGCCGCAATGGGCGCTCACGGCCGGCGTGCCCGGCAGCGCCACGTCAACGAAGAGTTCCCCGAGAAAGAACATGGAGCCAGCCTCACGGTGCAGCGCCAGGGTGTGCTTGCCACGCCAGCCCAGGCCGCTGCGCGCGGCCAGCTCCACCTCCAGCACGGGCGCGGAGTCGGTAAAGGCGCGATGACCCAGGGGGCCGAGCCAGGTGCACAGGGATTGAGCCAGCTTCTCCAGGCGCTGACGCAGCACCTTGTGATAGTCCCGCCCACGGGCGTACACCGACACGACGGCCTGCGTGGGGTCGGCCAGGCGGACGTGCTCGTGCGCGATCCAGTCGGTCGTGGCCGTACCGTCTGGCTCCGAGGCCTGGCCTCTGGGAAGGTAGTCCATGCGCACGCTGATCACGCTCACCGTGCCCGGCACGAGCTCGGCGGGCCGGGCACGCTTGAGGCCGTGCGTCTGCATGTAACGCATGGAGCCATGAAAGCCAGCCTCGAGCCAGGCCGTCAACCCCGGCTCAGCCGTGGACAAGTCGATGCCCGACACACCGATTTGGGAGAATCCCAGCGCGCGTGCCTCGTCGCGGATGCGCGCCAGCAAGGCCTCGGCCTGCCGACTATCACCCTCGGGACGATGCACATCGCTCATCCAACGATTCTAGAAAGCAGGACCTGGCGCTGGGCCGATGAAGCGGCCTGCGCGGCCTTTGCCCAGCAACTGTCGCGGCAGCCCGGCCTGGCCCACGCGGTCATCACGCTGCAGGGGCCACTCGGTGCGGGCAAGACGACGCTGGTGCGCCACCTGTTGCGCGCGCTCGGCGTGGCCGGGCGCATCAAAAGCCCCACTTACACGGTGATGGAGCCCTACCGTGCGGGTGAGCTGGACATTGCGCACTTCGATTTCTATCGGTTCAACGACCCACGCGAGTGGGAGGACGCGGGTTTTCGGGACGTCTTTGCGCGGCCGGGCCTGAAGCTGGCGGAGTGGCCCGAGAAGGCCGCGGGCACCCTGCCCACGCCCGATGTGGCGCTGCACCTCGACTTCGACACGGCGCACGCCTGCGGCGCTGATGACGACCCTGGCACCACTTCCGCCGACGCCAGCCCGCCCGCACGGCGGCTGCGAGCCCACGCCCTCACCCCCGAGGGCCGCCACCTGCTGCAGGCCCTGACGGAGGTGGCATGAAGTTCAGCCGTCGCTGCGTCCCTCCGCGCACAAGCCGTGGGCCCAGCAGCATGTACGGTCGTCGCCAAGCGCTGGCCCGCCTGGGCGCCCTGGCCCTTGCGGTGACGGTGAGCGACGCGGCGCACGCCGTGGCCATCCTGGCGGTGCGGGTGTGGCCGGCGGCTGACTACACCCGGGTGACGATCGAAAGTGATGCGCCACTGGCAGCACGGCAGTTCCTCACACCCGAGGGCCCACCCCGGCTGGTGATCGACATCGATGGACTGGAGCTCGACGGTGCCCTGCGCGACCTGGTGGGCAAGGTGCGGCCAGACGACCCCTACATCGCAGGCGTACGCGTGGGTCAATACCAACCGCGGACGGTGCGGCTGGTGTTCGACCTGAAGCAGGCGGTGGCGCCGCAGCAGTTTGTGTTGGCGCCGGTGGCCGCCTATCGGCACCGGTTGGTGCTGGATCTGTTTCCTCAGGTGGAGCGGGACCCGCTGCTGGCCTTGGTGCAGGAGCGCGAGCAGGCCTCTCGTCAGGCGGCCCAGGCCGTCAAGGATGCCCTGGGCGAGTTCATCGGGCGCGTGGAGCGCCCGCTGACCCCAACGCCCGCCGCCAGCGGACCGGCCACGATGACACCGACTCCAGGTCCAGGAGCCGGGGCAGGCACGGCGCCCGGTGTGGCTGTGCAAACCCCGGCACCGCCACCCGAGGCCGCCGCCTCCGGCTGGCCCGAGAGCGTGGACCGGCTGATCATCGTGGCGCTGGACCCCGGCCACGGCGGAGAGGACCCGGGCGCCATCGGGCCCACCGGGCTGCGCGAGAAGGACGTGGTGCTGCAAATCGCCCTGCAACTGCGCGACCGGCTCCATGAGCAGCGCGGCATGCGGGCCATGCTCACACGCG
>CAISJH010000176.1 GCA_903885585.1 uncultured beta proteobacterium | reverse complement strand
GACGTCTTCCAGTTCTCCGTCAACGTCCCTGCCCCTGCGCTTGGCCACATGTCCAAACAGCTTGGCCGTCATCAAGGGGTCGCTGGTGATCAGGTCTCCCAGCATCTGCAGGTCCACCTCTTCCTCAAACTCACGCAAGTCTTCCAGCTCATAGGCCGTGCGCGCCAGCACCGGGAGGTCTTCGACCGGCAACGCCCGAACCCAGCCTGCCAGGTCGGCTGGAGGCTTGGTGAGGAACTTCTCTGCGTTGACGACCATGCCGATCCCCGAAGCTTTCCTGAGGTGCAACAGGCATGGGCCCTGTGCACACGGAACACCTTGGCCACTGCGCGGTGGCCAAGACTTCACCAATAAACTGCGAATACTGATGAAGTCGGAGTTTCGAGGGGATGGCATCCCGATGGGTATCGGGTTTTCCCTGGCATGACGTGAGGTGGCCGCCTGAAGGCGTGCCACCTCGCTTGTCTGGCGGAAGCGGTGAGATTCGAACTCACGGACGGGTTCCCCCGTCGCCGGTTTTCAAGACCGGTGCCTTAAACCGCTCGGCCACGCTTCCTATGGCGCGGATTGTGCCCTGACTTTCAAGGTCGGCGCGTTGTCTTCCCGTGCAACGTGCATCAGTCAGGGGTGGGGTGACAGCGCCGCGAGTTGGGCGTTGCGTCCGTTTCAGACCCGTGGCTGACAGCACTAAACTTGCCAAATCGATTGAAAGGCGTTCAATGAACCAGGTCATGCGGTTCGAGGAGGGCAGTTGGGGCGGCCGCGCAGCAAGTTGACAACCCTTGCCGAGGGGCAGCGTTTCGTCGGGACCAAGGATGCCGCGGCGCTGTTGGGCATGTCGGTGTCCACGGTGCAGAAACTCGTGGAGACGGGCGTTCTCGAAGGGTGGCGCACCAACGGCGGGCATCGGCGAATTCCGATGTCGGCCATCGAAAGGGAGCTGGCGAAGGGCCGCGATGTGCGTCCTGAGGTCCTTGCGCAGGTGTTGCGGGTGCTGGTGGTCGAGGACAACGCGGTGATGCGCGCCGCGTACGGCCAGATGATCCGGCAGTGGGGCAGCCAGGTTCAGTTGAGCTATGCCGAAGATGGCGCGCAGGCGCTGCTCGCGCTGGCGCAGACCCGCCCCGATGTGCTCATCACGGACCTGGTCATGCAGCCGATCGATGGCCGCCTGCTGGTGCGCACCATCCGTGCCAACGACCAGCTGGCCGGGCTCAGGATTGTGGTGGTGTCCGGCGTTCTGGATGGGCGGGAGCCGCACGGCTTCGATGCGCGCACGGTGGTGTACCCCAAGCCCTTGTCGTTCGATCGGCTGGCGGGCTATCTGGATGCACAGGTGCAGGCCATCGCGATTTCGAAAGGCCTGACTAGAGAATTGAAGTGAGCATATTTTTAGTAAAATGAGTTTACTGATTATTTGGGGACGCCCCTATGCCCAACATCTGTGTAGTGGACGACAGCCCGGTGGTCACGACCCAGGTTCTGCGGCTGCTGGGGGCGGTGGGCCTCGGTGACGCGAAGGTGTTCAACGAATCAGATACCGCACTGCAGTGGTGCCTGGCGAACACGCCGCCCGTTGTGCTGTTGGACTACAGCATGCCGCAGATGGACGGGCTGGAGTTTCTGCGGCGCTTGAAGCGGCATCCGCAATCCGCCTGCTCGGTGGTGGCCATGATGACGGGCTGGGAGACGCCCTCGCTGCGACAGCGTGCCATGGAGGAGGGCGCTGTTGCCGTCATTGCCAAGCCGTTTGGCGGGCGCGAGTTTCAAGACTTCGTGCTCGCACTCAAGGCAGCTGCCGAGGGAGGCGTGAAGTTCGAAGCCAAAGCCGGCTCGCAGGAGCTCGAGACCCAGTGGCCATTGCGCGATGAGCGCAACACCTTCGAGCTGTCCCGGTTGTTGCACGAGTTCACCTTGTGCAACCCGCCTCTGATCTGCTCGAACGGGTCTGTCCTGCGCAAGCTCGTACTGTCGATGGCGCGCGCTTGCGACATGGAGCCCGTTGCGGTGGGGGTGTTGGATGCCGCATTGCGCCGCACCTTGCGGTTGGGGATGACACCGTTCACGCCCGATGGCGATGACCTGGACCGTGAAGCGTTGGACCGCCGCCTTGGCGATCTCGCGCGGGCGGCCCTCGAGCTGCTGCCGGCTCGTGAGGACGATGCGCTGAAGATGTGTGCCCAGATGGTGGTGTTCGGGCAGGAGCGGTGGGACGGATCGGGCTGGCCGCTGGGCTCGCGCGGATTGGCCATTCCTCTGGCGGCCCGCGTGTTCAGCGTGGCCAACCAGTTTGCGCTGCTGGTGTCCCCCGACCTGGGTGCCGACAGGCCCGTGCCCGTCAACCTGTTGCTGGACGTGATCGACGCCGGCGCCGGCAAGGAGTTCGACCCCGCGATGGTCCGGGCGCTTCGGGGCGTAGCATCTGCTGTTGTGCTTGAAAACTGACCCCCGAACGGGAGTTCAACCGTGCCAGACGTGCCCATTCCGCTACAGGTGGCTTCGAGTTCCCATGGAGCGGCGCCATCTCTTGACTCAGGTGATCTGACCCAGAACCAGGAGCTCGCTCAGGCCCGGGCGAGGCTGCTGGTGCAGCAGTTGGAAGCCTTTGACGGCCGGTCTCACCGCGATTCGCACTTCACCTTCGTGCTGAGCGTCTTCGCGATTGGCCTCTTGGCCTTGGCGGCGGGCCTGTATGCCTGGATGGATGCTGGGCATGGCCTTGTCCAGTGGTACTGGTTGCCGCTGGCTGGAGGAGTTTGTTTGCTCGGGCTGGCCGCCTATGCCATGGCGAACGATGGGGCCAGCCCGCGCGTGCGCATCACCGTGGCGCTGATGATCCTGGGCCTGTTTGTTGCTGCGCTAAGGGTGAACGGCGCGGCGCCGCTGCTATTCATGTGCGGCGTCGTGATCTTCATGCACCTGTTGCTTCGTCCGAAGGAGGCGTTGTTTGCATGTTTGCTGGCCATGAGCGCACCACTGGCTCTCATGGGCGGCTCGCAACCGTCTGACTTGCACCTGATCGTCGTCCCACGCACTCTGGCGTCGGGCGCTCTCGCCTTGGTGGTCATGCAGCTTCTTATCCGGCGTAACTTGGCCTTTCAAGGTGTCACCCGCCGCGCGGCCTCAGGCCTGGAAGAGGTGATCCAGATGTTGGCTTCTGATCTGTCTGCCACCCAGCAGGCCAGAGACCTTGCCGAGCGCGCCTTGGCAGCACAACGGGAGGCGGACGCCCGGCTCGATACCTACACCCGCATCACAACAGAAGCCTTGCAGTGCATGTCTCAAGGGTTGGCCGTGATCGACCCGGACGGGCGCATACAGCTCCATAACGAGCGGCAGCGTCAGCTCCTGGACCTGCCGGCGGAACTGATGGATTCCAAACCGCTGTTGAGCGACCTTGTGGCCTTTCAGGCGCGCCGCGGCGACTTCGGCCCCAATCATGAGTTGGTCCAGGGCAACGCGGCTTCGTATGTCCAGAGTCTCGGCCTGGACCCTTCATTGCCCGTGCCACCCAAGTACGTGCGCAAGACGCAGGACGGGCGATTTCTGGAGATTGCGTCTCACCGCACAGCCTCGGGCTACCTGGTCCGCACCTACTCTGATGTGTCCTCCTACCAGCGCGTCAGCGAGCAGATGACCTTTGCGCTCGCAGACCGCGACCTGCAGTTGACTGAAGCGCGCAAGGCCCGGCAGGCTGCCGAGGAGGCCCTGCTTGCCAAGGAGCAGGCCGAGTCCGAGCGGGATGAAGCCGGACGGGTGCTGATCAGCGTGGTGGAGGCGTCGAGCCAAGGCATGCTCGTGGTGGACCGTCACGGGCGGGTGCTGGTCTTCAACGAGAAGTTGTGTGACATGCTGCAGATGCCCAGGAGCATGCTGGAGCGCAAGCCCCATTACCGCGAAATGCTGGAGTTACAGAAGCAGCGTCAAGAGTTCGATCCGGCCTTCTACGCCAGCGAAGAGTACACCTCCGAGCTGCCGCAGAACCTTGAAGACTGGGGCAAGCAGTCCATTCAGACTTACACCCGTCAGTCCCGAGACGGGCGGCATCTGGAGGTGAGCACCCAGTTCATAGCGGCCGGGTATGTGGTTCGCACCTACAGCGATGTCAGCTCCTATGTGGACGCCTCCTTGCAGTTGCAGCAACTGGTGGTGGAAAGAGATGCACAGCTGCAGGCTGCCCACGTCGCGCGCGAACAGGCCGCCCGGGCGCTGCAGGACATGCTGGACGCCCAGAACGACCGGGATCGCGCGAGTGTCATGCTCTTGACCAGCATGAAGACGGTGTCGTACGGCGTCTTGGCCAGCGACGCCGACGGACGGATCAGTTTGTGGAACGAACGCGCGTTGGAACTGCTGGATTTGCCCGAAGACCTGTTTAATGACCGGCCGTACTTTTCCACCATCGTCCGGCATCAACTGGTACGGGGTGACTTTCTGGACGATGCGGCGGTGATACGGGACTACCTGGAGAGCGTGCTCGAACCGGAAGAGCGCGCCCTGGACCCGCAGGCGGTGACCTTGGCGGGCGGGGGGGACACCTCCGTTGAGCTGCAGGCCATGCCCATGCTGCACCGGTTGACCTTCAATGCCCAAGACCCTACCTACCCCCACCGACCCGGCAGCGACTACCTGAAAGCCGTGCCCGTCGGCAGTTGGCCAACGGAATCGTCACGTCAGCCCACCCGCTACACGCGCCGGGCGCCCAGTGGCCGGTACCTGGAAGTCACCACCCTGCCGTTGCCCTATGGCGGCGTCGTGCGCACGTATGCAGACGTCTCTGATTACGTGCAGTCGAATCAACAGCTCGAGGAGTCCCTGGATCAACTGCGCATGGTCGAGCTCCAGCTCAAGGCCGAGTTGAACCGGTCTGGCGAGGCGATGGACCTGCAGGCACGCTTCGTGGCTGCGGTCAGTCACGAGATTCGTACTCCTTTGAACGGCATCGTTGGCATGGTCGAGTTGCTCGAACAGGCCCGTCTGGAGCCGGAGCATCGACAACAACTGGACGACCTGCGCACCAGTACGCGGCAACTGCGCCGCCTGACCGACGACATCCTGGATCTGGCTCGCATGCGCGACTCGAAGTTCAGTCTGGAGGCCAGAAAGTTCAACGTCTGGCAGCAGGTGCGCTCGTGTGTCGCGGCGGCCCAGGCCGTCGCCAAGCGCAAGGGCTTGCACGTGGAGCTGGAACTGCGAGGGGTGGACTTCCAGGCCGTCGGTGACCCGGAGCGCTTCTCACAGATCCTGAACAACCTGCTGTTCAATGCCATCAAGTTCACCGCGCGCGGCGCTGTGCAGGTGTCTGGCTTCTGGGAGCCTTCAGATGCCGATCCGAATGGAATCTATGTGCATCTCTCAGTGGCTGACAGCGGCAGAGGCATCGATGCCGCCGTGATCGCTCAGATCTTCGAGCCCTTCCACCAGGGTGAAGAGTTGGTGAACCGCAATTTTGGTGGCACCGGGCTGGGGCTGGCCTTGTGCCGCGAGCTGTGCGAGGCGATGGGCGGCCACATCCAGGTGTCCAGCCGGCCAGGTCATGGTTCCGTCTTCTCCTTCACGGTCAGTTTGCTCAGGTCCGGGGCAGCGGAGGATGAACCGGAGACCCATCCGGCCGACTTGGATCCACTGGCCGCTCGCCTGGAAGGCGCCAGGATCCTGGTGGTCGATGACAACCGCATCAATCAAAAGCTCATGCTGGCCTGGCTCAGCCAGGCCGGGGCAGCGGTGGCGTCCGCCTTCAACGGTGAGGAGGCTGTGCAGTTGGCTTCATCGCAGTCATTCGATTGCGTGCTCATGGACATGTCCATGCCCGTCATGAATGGCTTGCAGGCCTCACAGGCCATCCGTCAACTGGACAAGCATGTTGACCCGGAGGTGGCGGTCCGCGCCTGGGTGCCCATCATTGGCGTCACGGCCATGGCACGCCGGGAAGACCGGCAACTTTGCCTGGAGGCGGGCATGAATGCCCATCTGTCCAAGCCCGTGGAGCGGGTGGAGTTGTTCAAGACCATCAGCAGGCTGCTCAACGACGCGGCGTGGCTGAAGTCTGCGGGCGGCATCTATGCCGACTAGCGCGCAAGGTACTGGCCAGCAGGCTGGGCAGGCAGCGCTGGGCTCGGCACTGGATGCAGAGGGGGCCATTCGCCATCTGGGCGGTGACCTGCAAGCCTACGTCGAGATTTGTCAGGTCTTCCTGGACGAGGGCGTGGCTTGGGAGACCCAATTGCCGTTGCTCGCCGCGAAAGATCGCGCCGGCTTTGTGGCGATGCTGCACGAACTGACGAATGCCTTGCCCATCGTCGGTGCCGGCGTGCTGGCCCGCTCGCTGCGCAAGATGGAGTTCGAGCTGCGCGACAAGCCTGGCGTGGCCGCCGAGCCGGCCTTGCACGCCGCCTTGCAGGGCCTGGTGGCGGTGACCGAGGCACTGCGGGCAGAGATCGCTGTTCGCGGCCATTGAACCCCGGGCAGCCGTGCGCTGCGCGTTCAGCCTGGGGCCTGGGCCTGTGGGCACGCCACCTGGATCAGCTCGCGCCGCTCTCCATCCACCCGCACCGCGCTCAGGCGCCCGCCCCACACACAGCCGGTGTCCAGGCCGAGCAGGTCGGGGCGGTTGACCAGGCCCAGCGTGCTCCAGTGGCCGAAGGCGATGGCCTGGCCGGCGCTGCGGCGCCCGGGGGTGTCGAACCAGGGGTGCAGGCCGGCGGGCGTGGCCTCCAGGCCTTCCTTGGTCTGCAGCTCCAGCGTGCCGTCTTCGGCGCAGAACCGGATGCGGGTCAGGGCATTCACGATGAAGCGCAGGCGGTCTGCACCCTGCAGGCGCTCGTCCCAGCGCGCTGGCTCGTTGCCGTACATCGTGGCCAGAAACGCGGGCAGGTCCGGGCCGGCCAGCACCATGCTCACCTCGCCGGCCAGGGCCAGGGTTTGCGCCGCGTCCCAGGCGGGCGGCACGCCCGCATGCACGCACAGCCAGCCGTGCTCCATCAGCGCCAGCGGCTGGTGGCACAGCCAGTCCAGCCAGTGCGCACGGTCGGGGGCGTCCAGCACCTGCTGCAAGGTGTCGCTGCGGTGTGCCTGGCGCACCCCGTGCGCCACCGCCAGCAGGTGCAGGTCATGATTGCCCAGCACGCAGCGCGCTGAAGCGCCGAGGGCCGCCAGACGCTGCAGCACGCGCAGCGATGCCGGCCCGCGGTTGACCAGGTCGCCCAGCACCACCAGCCGGTCGCGCGAGGGCGAGAAGCCCGCCTCGTCCAGCAAGCGGTCCAGCGGGTCGCAGCAGCCTTGCAAGTCACCAATGAGCAGGATCATGGGAGGATTCTGCTACCCTTGCCGCCCCTGAACTGCCACCGCCTGCACGGGCGGCGCGCATGGACGTTGCACTGCTGATCTTCCTGATCCTTCTGAACGGCGCCTTCGCGATGTCGGAGATGGCGCTCACGGCCAGCCGCAAGGCCCGGCTGCAGGTGTTGGTGGAAGCCGGTGAGGGCGGGGCGCAGGCCGCGATGGACCTGCACGAGAACCCGACCAAGTTCCTGTCCACGGTGCAGATCGGCATCACCTCCATTGGCGTGCTCAACGGTATCGTGGGCGAGGCGGCGTTCGCCGCGCCGCTGGCCGAGTGGATCTCAGGTCACTTCGTCATCCAGGCGCAGGCCGCGCAACTCACGGCCACGGCCTTGGTGGTGGTGATCATCACGTTCCTCACCATCATCTTCGGCGAGCTGGTGCCCAAGCGCGTGGGGCAGATGTTCCCGGAGACGGTGGCGCGGCTGGTCTCGCGCCCCATGAACTGGCTGTCGGCGGCCACGCGGCCCTTCGTGCTGCTGCTGGGGGCCAGCACCGAAGGGGTGCTGCGCCTGCTGGGCCTCAAGGGCCAGGTGGCCCGCAGCGTGACCGAGGAAGAGATCGCCGCCAGCCTGGAGGAGGGCCTGGAATCCGGCGTGATCGAGGCCCAGGAGCACCAGATGGTGCGCAATGTCTTTCGCTTGGACGACCGTCAGATCGGCTCCATGATGGTGCCACGCGCCGAGATCGCCTGGCTGGACGTCAACGCACCGCTGGAGGACACACTCGCCACCATGGCCGAGAACGGCCGCTCCCGCTACCCGGTGTGCCGCGGTGGGTTGGATGAGGTGATCGGCGTGTTGCCAGCGCACCGGCTGGTGGCGCCGGTGGTGCGGGGCCAGGCGCTGAACCTGGCAGACCATCTGCAGGCGCCGGTCTTTGTGCCGGAGACGCTGTCGGGCATGGAGCTGCTGGAGCATTTGCGTGCGTCCACCAGCGAGCTGGTGTTCGTGGTGGACGAGTACGGGGCGGTGCAGGGCCTGATCACCGAGCGCGACGTGCTGGAGGCCATCACGGGCGAGTTCACGGTGCCCTCGGGCGAGGATGCCTGGGCGGTGAAGCGCGAAGACGGCAGCTGGCTGATGGACGGCCTGATCCCTGTGACCGAGTTGAAGGACCGCCTGGAGTTGCGGGATCTCCCCGAGGAGGACCGCGGCCGCTACAACACGCTGGCTGGCATGATCATGCTCTTGCTGGGCCGCTTGCCCGCCACCACGGATGCCGTGGAGTGGCAGGGCTGGCGCTTCGAGGTGGTGGACCTCGACGGCAAGCGCGTGGACAAGGTGCTGGTCAGCGCCCTCACATCACAACCTGAAGGAGAAGACTGAGTGATCAACCCTGCCCTTTTCAAGAAGGCCGCCGCCGTCGACACCACGGCCCACCGCGGCTGGCGCATCGCCCCCGCCCGCACGGACTGGGCGGTGGCTTCCGAGCTGAATGCCATGTTCATCGCCTCGGTGGAGTTTGGTGACGCCTGCGTCGAATACCCCATCGTCTTCGTCAATGCGGGCAACGATCCGCAGGGCAACCGCCAGATCGCGCCCGTGGCCGTGTTCGGCCTGCGCGAGAAAGAGAACCTGTACCTGGAGCAGGGCGGCGCCTGGCGCGCCAGCTACCTGCCCGCGCTGTTGCAGGCCTACCCCTTCGGCATTGCACGGGTGGACGACACCCGCGTGGTGGTGGTCATCGATGAAGCGTGGTCGGGCTGGTCGCAGAGCGAGGGCACGGCCCTGTTCAAGGACGACGGCGAGCCCAGCGAGCACCTGACCGCCGTGCGCGACCAGCTCGAGAAGATCGAAGCCGAGGTGCAGCGTACGCGCCTGTTTGGCGACGTGCTGGTCAAGGCCGATCTGCTGACCGAGATGCGCTTTGACGCCACGCTGCCCGATGGCAAGACCCTCACGGTCGACGGCTTCCTGGCCGTGGACGAGAAGAAGTTCGCCGCCCTGAGTGACGAGAAGGTGCTGGAGTTGCACAAGAACGGCGCCCTGGGCCTGATCCACGCCCACCAGATCTCCATGCGCCACATGCGCCGCCTGGTGGAGTGGCGCCAGCAGCGTGAAGCGGGTGCCAACGCCCCGGCTGCTTGACGTCGACATCACACACAGACGACCCGCTGATCACGCGCTGACCCCCTCCAGGACCCCCCATGACCGTTCAGCTGAAGAAGCCGGTGGCCTCGGCCACGCCCGTCCACCTCGTCGACAAGGCGTCCTTCCAGGCCAGCACCCAGGGCCTGCCGGCGGCCACCCGGCAGTGGATGGCCACCACGGGCTTTGTCGGGGCGCCTGACACCCACGCCCTGGTGCCTGATGCCGAGGGCCGGCTGGCGGCTGTGTGGGCGGGGGTGAAGTCAGCCGATCACCCCTACGCCCTGGCCGCCCTGCCACGGGCCTTGCCCGAGGGGCGCTACCGCTTGGGCGCGGAGGGGCTGAAGGCCGACCTTCAGGCCGCGGCCCTGTCCTGGGAGCTGGGCGCTTATGTGTTCGACCTCTACAAGGCACCCAAGCGGGCAGCGGCCGAGCTGCAGATGGCGCCTTCCGAGGCGGCCTCGCGCGGTTTGTTGCTGGCCACGGCCATTGCGGCCACTCGAGATCTGGTCAACACGCCGGCTGAGCACCTGGGGCCGGCCGAGCTGTCGGCCGCGGTCAAGGCCGTGGCCCGCGCGCACGGCGCGAAGTTCCGCGAAGTGGTGGGTGATGCGCTGCTCAAGAGCGGCTTTCCGGCCGTGCATGCGGTGGGCCGCGCCTCCAGCCGTCCCCCGCGGCTGATCGAGCTGAACTGGGGCAACCCCAAGCACCGCAAGCTCACGCTGGTCGGCAAGGGCGTGTGCTTCGACTCCGGTGGGCTGGACCTCAAGCCGGCCGACGGCATGCGCTGGATGAAGAAGGACATGGGCGGCGCGGCCAACGCCCTGGGCCTGGCCACCATGGTGATGGCACTCAAGCTGCCCGTGAACCTGCAGCTGCTGATCCCGGCGGTGGAAAACGCGGTGTCGGGCAATGCCTTCCGCCCCGGCGATGTCATCAAGACGCGCAAGGGGCTGCACATCGAGATCGGCAACACCGATGCCGAGGGGCGCGTGATCCTGTGCGATGCCTTGGCCTACGCCGCCGAGCGCAATCCGGAGCTGGTGATCGACCTGGCCACGCTGACGGGTGCGGCACGCGTGGCACTCGGCCCGCAGCTGCCGGCGCTGTTCTGCCGCCGTATGGACCTGGCTCGAGAACTGGTCGACCTGGGTCTGCAGTTGGAAGATCCGGTGTGGCACCTGCCGCTGTGGAAGGGCTACCACCCGCTGATCGAGAGCGACATCGCCGACATCGTCAACACGGGTCGCGGGCCCATGGCCGGGGCCGTCACAGCGGCCTTGTTCCTTGAGGACTTCGTTCCTGAAAGCCTGGACTGGCTGCACCTGGACTTGTTTGCCTGGAACGATGCCGCCCGGCCCGGCCGGCCGGTGGGCGGTGAGGCGCAGGCCTTGCGCACGCTGCTCGCCTATCTGGAAGACCGATTCGGCGACTGATCCGCGTTCAAGCGCGTGCAGCCGCCGTCGGCCCTGGGGCCAGGCCGCTGCAAGCGCTTGTTCAGGCGGCGCCCGTGGCCACCGGCGCGTCAGGCCAGGCCGACCACTCGCTCCAGGAGCCTGGGTACAGCGCCGCGCCATCCAGCCCGGCATGCGCCATCGCCAGCAGGTTGTGGCAGGCGGTCACGCCGGAGCCGCACTGCATCACCAGTTCCTGAGGTGCCCGTCCCCCCGTCACGGCAAGCCACTCGGCGCGCAGCACCTTCGCAGGCTTGAAGCGACCGTCGGGGCCGAGGTTGTCCTTGAAGAAGCGGTTGCGGGCGCCGGGAATGCGCCCACCGATCGGGTCCAGCGTCTCGTTCTCGCCGCGGAAGCGGTCCGCCGAGCGGGCGTCGATGACCAGGCGAGTGGGATGACTCAGGTTGTGCAGCAGGGCCTCCCGGTCCAGCGTAGTCACGGCGGCGGGCCGAGAAGGCAGCGACGCAGGCGCTGAGGGCCTAGACCCCGCCGGCTCGGCGGACTCACCCATGGCCAGGGGCAGCCCTTGGGCGCTCCATGCCGCCAGCCCACCGTCCAGCACGGCCACCGATTCGTGGCCTGCCCAGCGCAGCATCCACCACAGTCGCCCGGCAAACATGGCGCCGGCCTGGTCGTACACCACGACCTGGGTCTGCTCGCCCACACCCCATGACGCGAGTTTGCCGATGAAGGCGTCGCGCTCTGGCAGGGGGTGGCGCCCGTTGCGGCCGGTCTTGGCGCCGGCGAGGTCCTGGTCCAGGTGCAGATAGCGGGCGCCGGGCAGGTGGCTGGCCCGATGAGCGCGGTGGCCCGCAGCGGCATCGGTGAGGTCGAAACTGACATCGAACACGACCAGGTCGGCCTGGGGGTCTTGCATCAAGTGGTGCAGTTCGGTGGTCTGGATCAGGGTGCGGAAGGTCATGGAGCGCTCGGTGTTGGGGTCATGCAGTCTGCATCTTGCCACTGCTTGAGCGCTGCTCCGGCTCAGGTGGGTGCCCTTCTTGCCAAGGCACGGAGGGATGCACTATCATTAGTCGACCGCACGGTCGGATAATTCCGGACTGGAGCCCAGCCCGCCACGGAGCCGGCAGGCCTGTTTGCCCCGACGTGCCCCCAAATGCGCCCGAACGGCGCGCCCATACGCGCCCCCGATGAGGGGTTGACCGTCAGCAACAGGCCAGGAGACCCCATGTCAGACGCTCTCGCACCCCCCCTGCTCAGCAGCACCACCGGGCCGGTGTGCACCATCACGCTCAATCGCCCGGCAGCGCTCAACAGCTTCACTGCGGACATGCACGCACTGCTGTTGCCGGCGCTGGAGGCCGCTGCCGCTGACGCCAGCGTGCGGGTGGTGGTGATGACGGGTGCCGGGCGGGGTTTCTGCGCCGGGCAGGACCTGAACGACCCGGCGATGGCCGCGACCGAAGGGGCGCCGGATGTGCAGTCGGTGATCGAGCGCTTCTACCGCCCGCTGGCCAACCGCGTGCGCTCGATGCCCGTGCCGGTGATCGCGGCCGTGAACGGCGTGGCGGCGGGTGCCGGGGCCAACCTGGCGCTGTGCTGCGACATGGTGATCGCCGCACGCAGCGCCAGCTTCATTCAGGCCTTCAGCAAGATTGGCCTGGTGCCCGATTGCGCCGGCACCTGGCTGTTGCCGCGCCTGGTCGGTCGCGCGCAGGCCCTGGGTCTGGCGATGACGGGCGACAAGCTGCCTGCAGAAGAGGCTGCGCGCATCGGCCTGATCTGGCGCTGTGTGGACGACGCGAGTTTTGCGGCCGAGGTGCAGGCCTTGGCGCAGCGGCTGGCCCAGATGCCTTCACGTGCGCTGGCCCAGACGCGTCTGGCCATCGATGCAGCCACCACCCTGGACTTCGACGCCGCTTTGGTGCGTGAGGGTGTGGTGCAGGGCGAACTCGGCCGGGCGCACGACTTTGCCGAGGGTGTGGCCGCCTTCCGCGAGAAGCGCGCGCCCCGGTTCAGTGACCGCTGAGCCGGCTGCCCCCGCCGTTCGAGCTCTTTGCACCTATCTGCTGACGGTGTCCTGCCGCACCTGCATCCCCGCCACGCGCAGCCCCTAGCGCCCCCATCGCCACAGCCCGAACCATGACCGCTCCCACCGCCACCCCCCAGGATGTTGCCGAGGCCTCGCGTGACGCGATGCTGAAGGACGACCATGCCACGCGTTCTCTGGGCATCTGCATCGAGTCGGTGGGCCCCGGCACCTGCAGCGCCACCATGACGGTGCGCCAGGACATGCTCAATGGCCACGCCACCTGCCACGGCGGGCTGATCACCACCCTCGCAGACAGTGCCTTTGCCTTCGCCTGCAACGCCTACAACGAGATCACCGTGGCCTCGGGCTTCGACGTCAACCTGCTCGCCGCCGTCCGCCTGGGTGATGTGCTGACGGCGCGGGCCATCGAGGTGAGCAAGTCGGGCCGCACGGGGGTTTATGACATCAGCGTGACCAATCAAAAGGGTGAGCCGATCGCCGCCTTCCGGGGGCGCTCGTACACCATGAAGGGCAAGCCGCTGGTGGAAGGTCTGCCCATGGGCAAGCAGCGCTGAGTTACGCCAACGTGCCGACGCTACCGCTGCCACCGCCCGCTGTTGCATCCGTCAACACCCACTGACCCCGAGAAGACCAGAATCCAGGAGACCGCCCGATGCCCGTGAAGCACCCCGCCCCCGGCGACCTCGAGCCCATCGAGCGCGCCAGCCGTGACGAGCTGCAGGCCTTGCAGTTGAAGCGCCTGCAATCGACGCTGCAGCACGCCTACGACCATGTGCCGCACTACCGTCAAGCCTTCGATGCCAAGGGCGTGCACCCCACGGACTGCAAGACCCTGGCGGACCTGGCCAAGTTCCCCTTCACGGCCAAGGCCGACTTGCGGGCCAACTACCCCTTCGGCCTGTTTGCTGTGCCGCGTGACCAGATCGTGCGCATCCACGCCTCGTCCGGCACCACGGGCAAGCCCACCGTGGTGGCCTACACCCAAGGTGACATCGACCGCTGGGCCGACCTGGTGGCCCGCAGCATCCGCGCGGCGGGCGGCCGGCGCGGTGACATGGTGCACGTGTCCTACGGCTACGGGCTGTTCACGGGTGGCCTGGGCGCGCACTACGGGGCTGAAAAGCTGGGCTGCACGGTCATCCCCATGGGGGGAGGGCAGACCGAGAAGCAGGTGCAGCTGATCGAGGACTTCAAGCCCGACATCATCATGGTCACCCCCAGCTACATGCAGGTGATCGTGGAGGAGTTCCGCCGCCAGGGCAAGGACCCGTCGGCGATGTCGGTCAAGGTGGGCATCTTCGGCGCCGAGCCCTGGACCGAGGAGATGCGGCGTGACATCGAGCGCAGTGCCGGCATCGACGCCGTGGACATCTACGGCCTGAGCGAGGTGATGGGCCCGGGCGTGGCCAGCGAGTGCGTGGAGACCAAGGACGGCCCGGTGATCTGGGAAGACCACTTCTACCCCGAAATCATCGACCCCCACACGGGCGAGGTGCTGCCGGACGGCAGCGAGGGCGAGCTGGTGTTCACCACGCTGACCAAGGAGGCCCTGCCCGTCATTCGCTACCGCACACGCGACCTCACGCGCTTGTTGCCGCCCACGGCGCGCAGCATGCGGCGCATGGGCAAGATCGTGGGCCGCAGCGATGACATGCTGATCATCCGCGGCGTCAACCTCTTTCCCACACAGATCGAGGAACTGGTGCTGCAGCAGGGGCACTTGTCAGGCCACTACCAGTTGGTGGTGTCGCGCGAGGGGCACCTGGACGAGGTGTTGGTGCGCTGTGAGATTCAGCCGGCGTTTGCGTCTTCTGATCGAGCTGCTATCTCTCGCGAATTGCAGCACCGGATCAAGACGCTGATCGGCGTCAGTACGCGTGTGGATGTGCTGGAGCCTGATGGCATTGAGCGCTCGATGGGCAAGGCCCGGCGGGTGATTGATACGCGGCCGAAGTGAGGTGATAGGTGGCGTTGCTGACTGTTCCTGTTTCGCGCGCTCCGCTGCAGCGGGGGCCTGCCCGGTGTGCCGGCGGGAGCGGTCGGCCTGGCGGCCGACTCCGCTGCGATGCTCGGCGCAGGGTCGCGCCGCAGAACTCGCTTCGCGCCCCAAGGGCGCTGCGCTCAGACAGCTGCGGCGAGTCAGCTTTGGATGCGCGCTGCGCGCGCCGACCCCGCCCCTGCGCTTCTCGCCGCCCCCAAAGGCACCCCGAACAGACCCCCGCTGCCGCTGCGAAGTCTGGGCTGCTCCTTTTGCCCTCACGGGTCGTTCTTTCGGCGGACGGGGGTGGGCTGTGGCGCGCCTGCGGGTCGCTGAGGAGCGCAGGGGGTGAGGCCCGCGCGCGAAGCGCGCTTCGTCAACATGTTCGCGGCAGCTGTCTGAGCGTAGCGCCTGCAGGGCGCGAAGCGAGTTC
>CAISJH010000175.1 GCA_903885585.1 uncultured beta proteobacterium | reverse complement strand
GGCCACCTCGGCGGGCGCGAACTGCGTGACCTGCATGCCGTTCTTCTTCAGGATGTCGAGGTTGGCGGCCAGGGCGGCGCGACCGGCCTCGC
The DNA here is from genome assembly GCA_903885585.1 of uncultured beta proteobacterium. Classification (GTDB taxonomy): domain Bacteria; phylum Pseudomonadota; class Gammaproteobacteria; order Burkholderiales; family Burkholderiaceae_C; genus Rubrivivax. The sequence goes on along the minus strand of CAISJH010000175.1, from coordinate 1,844 downwards.
GCTGGGTCTTGGCGGCCTCGTCAGCCGCCTCGTCCACGATCTTCTTCTCGGCCGGCGACAACGAATCCCAGAACTTCTTGCTCATCACCACCGACTGCGGGTTGTACTGGTGGTTGCTGAGCACGATGTGCTTCTGCACCTCGTAGAACTTCGACGATGCGATCACCGCCACCGGGTTCTCCTGCCCGTCGATGGCCTTCTGCTCCATGCCGCCGTACACCTCGGGGAAGGGCATCGGCGTGGGGTTGGCACCCAGCGCCTTCACCCAGGCCACGTTGATCGGGTTGGGAATGACACGCAGCTTCAGGCCTTCCAGGTCTTCCACCTTGTTCACGGCGCGCTTGCTGTTGGTGATGTGGCGGTAACCCAGCTCCCAGTACGACAGGCCCACCAGCCCCTTTTCCTCCAGCTTGGCGTGCAGCTTGCGCCCCACGGGGCCGTCCACCAGCGCGTCGCTCTCCTTCTCGTTGGCAAACAGGAACGGGAAGTCGAAGACGGCGAGTTCCTTGGCCACGCTGGCAAGGATGCCGGTGTTCATGACCGACATCTCGATGGTGCCGCCCTGCATGGCGGTGACAGACGCCTGGTCACTGCCCAGCGTGCCGTTGAAGAACAGGTTGACCTTGATCTTGCCGCCCGAGCGGGCCTCCACCAGCTCCTTGAACTTCTTCATGCCGGGCACGGAGGGGTGCGTATCGGCACCCACGGTGCCGAACTTGATGGTGCGCTCCTTGATGTCCTGCGCTGCGGCGGTACCCGCAACGGCCATGGCAGCCACGGCCACGCTGGCCAACACGGTCTTGATGAACAGTCGCTTCATGAGATGTCTCCTATCAACGGGGGTGAGAACGGGGATGAGGTCAGTAGCGCCTCAGTAGAACCATTTGGCCGGCACGGTGACCAGCTGCGGAAAAAGGACGAACAGGAACAGCAATGCGAACTCGGCGATCATGAAGGGCACCACGCCCCGGGTCACCGCGTCCATCTTGAGCTTGCCCACGCCGGCCACCACGTTGAGCACCGTGCCCACGGGCGGCGTCACCAGGCCGATGGCGTTGTTCATGATGAACAGCACGCCGAAGTAGACCGGATCGATCCCCGCGGCCTTGACCACCGGCATCAGCACGGGCGTGAGGATCAGGATGGTGGGCGTCATGTCCATGGCGGTGCCCACCAGCATGACGATCACCATGATCGCGAACATCAGCAACTTCGGGTCGTCCAGCAGGGGCTGCAACAGCGTCACCAACTGCGCCGGGATCTGCGCGATGGTGATCAGCCAGGAGCTGACCATGGCCGCGGCCACCACGAACATCACCACAGCCGTGGTCTTGGCCGCTGAGGCAAACACGCCGTAGAGATCGCGCCACTTCAACTCGCGGTAGACCAGCGTCGAGACCAGCAGCGCGTACACCGCGGCCACCACGGCGGCCTCGGTGGGCGTGAAGACGCCGAACCTCAGGCCCACCAGCACGATGATGGGGAGTACCAGCGCCCAGGTGGCTTGACGGAAAGCTGAAACGCGCTGGGCCCAGCTGGCCTTGGGCGGAGGTGTGTTGCCCTCCTTGCGCGCCACCAGCCACCATGTGAAGGCGATCGCCACTCCCATCATCAGGCCAGGAGCGATGCCCGCCATGAAGAGCTTGCTCACCGAGACTCCACCTGCCACGCCGAAGATCACGAAGCCGATGGACGGCGGGATGATGGGGGCAATGATGCCGGCCGAGGCGATCAGACCGCCCGAGCGGGCCGGGTCGTGCCCAGCGGCGATCATCATCGGCAGCAGCAGGGAGGCCAGCGCCGCGGTGTCAGCCACCGCGGAGCCCGACAGCGCTGCCATCATC
>CAISJH010000174.1 GCA_903885585.1 uncultured beta proteobacterium | reverse complement strand
GGCCTGGGTCGAGGCCAACTTCAAGGAGTCGCAGCTGGCCCGCATGCGGTTGGGGCAGCCGGTGGAGTTGCATGCCGATGTCTACGGCAGCCGGGTCACCTACCGAGGCCAGGTGGCTGGCCTGGCGGCCGGCACGGGTGCCGCCTTTGCCCTCTTGCCCACGCAGAACGCCACCGGCAACTGGGTAAAAGTGGTGCAGCGCGTGCCCGTGCGCATCGCGGTCGCGCCGGAGGACCTGGCGCGACACCCTCTGCGGGTGGGCCTGTCCATGCAGGCCCGGGTCGAGGTGGAGAGCCATGGCGGCGCGCCCCTGGCCCAGACCGGCGGCAGCGTGCAGGTCGGGCCCGGTGCCCCCGACGCCGATCCGGCGCTGGCCGAGGCCGACCGGCGCGTGCGCGCCATCGTGGCGGCACACGGAGGCCCCGCCGCGGTGTCCGGGCGCAAGGCGGTTCGGTGAGCGGGGCGCCTCAGTGAGTGCAGCTGCACCCGTGCGCCATGCGCCCCTGGAGGGCAATGAGCGGGTGCTGGGCACCATCGCCCTGTCGCTGGCCACCTTCATGACGGTGCTGGACTCGTCGATTGCCAACGTCTCCATTCCGGCTATCGCCGGTGACCTGGGCGTCAGCCCCGCGCAGGGCACCTGGGTCATCACCTCGTTCGGCGTGGCCAATGCGGTGGCGGTGCCGCTGACGGGCTGGCTCACGCGCCGCTTCGGCCAGGTGCGCCTGTTCCTGGCCAGCGTGCTGCTGTTCACGCTGGCGTCCTGGCTGTGTGGGCTGGCGCCCAACATCGAGTCCCTGGTGGCGTGTCGCATCCTGCAGGGCCTCGTGGCCGGCCCGCTCATGCCCTTGTCGCAGACGCTGCTGCTGGCCAGCTACCCCCCGGCCCTGGCCGGCACGGCCATGGCGTTCTGGGGCATGACCACCCTGGTGGCGCCCGTGACCGGCCCGCTGCTGGGGGGCTGGATCACCGAGCACATCGCCTGGCCCTGGATCTTCTACATCAACGTGCCCGTGGGCCTGCTCACGGCGTTCATGACCTGGTCCATCTACCGCCGGCGCGACCCCGGGGCGCAGCGGGTGCCGGCAGACCTGGTGGGCCTGGCCCTGCTGGTGGTCTCGGTGGGCGCCTTGCAGGTGATGGTGGACAAGGGCAAGGAGCTGGACTGGTTCGCGTCCACCGAGATCGTGGCGCTGGCGGTGGTGGCTGCGGTGGGCGGGGTCTTTCTGGTGGCCTGGGAGCTGACCGACCGCCACCCCATCGTCAACCTGCGGCTGTTTGCCCGGCGCAACTTCCTGGTGGGCTCCACCACCCTGGCGGTGGCCTACGGGCTCTTCTTCGGCAACGTGGTGCTGCTGCCGCTGTGGCTGCAGCAGTGGATGGGCTACACGGCCACCTGGGCCGGCGTGGCGATGGCGCCCGTGGGGCTGCTGGCCATCCTGCTGTCACCCTGGGTGGGCCGGCGTGTCGCCCGGCTCGACCCGCGGCGCTTCGTCACGCTAGCCTTCATCGGCTTTGCCTTTGTGCTGTGGATGCGCTCGCGCTTCACCACCGAGGTGCCCCTGGAAGTGATCCTGCTGCCGATCTTTCTGCAGGGCGCGGCCATGGCCTTCTTCTTCATCCCGTTGCAGACCATCACGCTCAGCGGGCTCACCCCTGAAGAGATGCCCGCCGCGGCTGGGCTGTCCAACTTCCTGCGCATCACGGCCGGGGCGGTGGGCACCTCGCTGTTCACCACCTTGTGGGAGCAACGCGCCGCAATGCACCGCGCCCGGCTGGCGGAAACGCTGCAGACCGGCCACCTGCAGGCCGCGCAGGTGTTGGACCAGCTGGCCGCAGCCGGCATGACGCCCGAGCAGGCCCTGAGCAGCGTGAGCCGCCTGCTCGACCGTCAGGCCTACACCATGGGCATGACCGACGTGTACCTGCTGTCCTCGGCCTTGTATGCCGCCTTGATCGTGGCGGTGTGGCTGGCCAAGCCGCTGAAGCCCGTGCCGGCGACACCCACACCTCCTGAGAGGCCTTCCGGCGCCGCCAAGACCGCTTAGCCGTGGGGCGCAGAGTCAGGCGAGGCCCCCTCCGGGTACAAACCCGTCTTCCAACTCTTTGCGCAGCGCGTAGGCGCGCGTGGTGGTGTCCATCACCACATCGTCCCAGCTGAGGCTCTGGCCCTTCTTCACCGGCCGCGCCACGCGGATGCCGTGCGCCAGGCCCAGCGGCAGGCCGCCGAAGGCCATGGACTTGGTGGCCGGCAGCAGCTTGCCCCACACGGTGTAGCCGCCCTCGCCGTCCAACAGTTCGCCCGGGGCCAGGTCGCGCTTGGCCGTGGCCACCACGTCGGCGTTCCAGCCGGTGGCCACGCCCGTGGGCTCGCGGCGCAGCGCCACACTGGCCACGCTCAGGCCCACTTCCAGGCCGATCAGGTGCCAGCGCTTGTAGAGCGTGAAGTAGCGCCCGCTCGGGTCGGTGTGGGCGTTGTATTCCTCGAAGCAGTGGCGGATGTAGTCGGTCTCGCCTTCCACCGTCACCCACACGCCCATGCGGATGTCATAGGGAATCT
>CAISJH010000173.1 GCA_903885585.1 uncultured beta proteobacterium | reverse complement strand
TGGGCGATGGCGGTGCCCGATGTCTTTTCCATCCGCCACACCACGCGCGAGGATCTCGTCGAGCCCATCGTGCACGAGATCAAGGTGCGCCGAGCCGATCTTCTGTCTGATCTCCGCAACATGGACAAACGTGCGGCCTACCGCGCGCTCTCCAGCCAGTGCTGGTACGTGCTCAAGGCCGGTATCGCCGAGCCCGAGGAAGTACCTCCCGACTGCGGCGTGATGGTGGCCCACCTGAACGCCACACAGGATTCCTTGGCGCTGGGGCCGCTACTGGAGGTGCTGCGCCCGGCGCCGCGGCGGCGCCACCGCATCGCCTTTGCCACCTGGGTGGCGCTGGCGCGCGCCACGCCTGACCCCCCGCCTGACGAGGGCCCTCAGGACTTGTTCTGAGCGGCGCCGTCCTGCGGCGCCTCATAGGCGCTGTGCAGTTGCACCACCCGGGCGCTGCGCTTGCGCATGCGGATGTTGAGCATCTCCACGCCCAGGGAGAAGGCCATGGCGAAGTAGACGTAGCCCTTGGGTACGTGGCTATCAAAGCCCTCGGCGATCAGCACCACGCCCACCACCACCAGGAAGGACAGCGCCAGCACCTTGATCGTCGGGTGTGCGGAGACGAAGCGCCCGATGGGCCCGGCAAACACCATCATCAACGCCACCGATGAGATGACAGCTGCGATCATGACCCGCACGTCATCCACCATCCCCACGGCGGTGATGATGGAGTCGAGCGAGAACACCAGGTCGATGATCATGATCTGCAGCAGCACCGCGGCCAGCGTGGCCTTGACGGCGCTCCCAGCGTGCCCTTCCTCGCCCTCCATCGAGCCGTGGATCTCGGTGGTGCTCTTCCAAACCAGGAACAAGCCTCCGAGGATCAGGATCAGGTCCCGCCCAGAAATGGCCTGGCCCAGCACCGTGAACAGCGGCTCCACCAGCCCCACGATCCAGGCCAGCACCAGCAGCAAGGCGATGCGCATGAACATGGCCATGAACAGGCCCACGCGGCGCGCCATCTCCTGTTGCGCCTTGGGCAGCTTGTCCACCAGGATGGAGATGAAGATGATGTTGTCGATGCCGAGCACCAACTCCAGGGCGGTCAGCGTCGCAAAGGCAATCCAGGCTTCGGGGCTGGTGAGCAGGTCCATCATGGCGGGTCTCGTTTCACAGGACTTGAGCGAAGGGCTGGGGCCGTCCGGGCGTTGTTGGTGCCGATCCAACCCTGCGCGTCGCGGTGGCGGCGCGGGCTGCAGGATAGGGCATGCGTCAAAGGCTCGCCCGATCAAGCTCATTGACCGCTGGCCTTGGGTGCGCCAATGGCAGGCGCTTCACAATCTAGGGTGTTCCCAGCGCGCCGTACCGCACCGACAAGAGCCGCCATCATGAAGTTACCCCACCTCCCCATGCAGCCCCGTGCCTGGCAGATCCTGCGGGCCCTGGCTGCGACCGCTGTCCTGGCCGCGGCCCCGATGCTGGTCCATGCCGCGCCGGGCCTGCCCTCCACCAACGTGGCCTGGGTGCCGGCGGCGGCGGACGCCGACATCGACCGCGCCTTCGCCCAGGCCCGCAGCGAGAAGAAGCCCGTGCTGCTGTACTGGGGAGCCACCTGGTGCCCGCCCTGCAACCAGCTCAAGGCCACACTGTTCAACCGCCAGGACTTCGCCGCCCAGGCGAAGAACTTCGTGGCGGTGCACGTGGACGGTGACCGGCCGGGCGCGCAGAAGCTGGGCGCCCGCTTCAAGGTGCGCGGCTACCCCACCGTCATTCTGATGACGGCCGAGGGTGCGGAAATCTCTCGCCTGCCGGGCGACGCCGATGCACCGCAGATCATGGCTGTGCTGCAGGCCGGGCTCTCGGGTGGGCGGCCCCTCAAGGCGGTGCTGGCCGATGCCCGCGCAGGCAAGGCCCTCAGCGCCAACGAGTGGCGCATGCTGGCCTTCCACGGCTGGGAGGTGGACGAGGACCAGCTGGTGCCCGCCAAGGAGCGGCCCACCTTGCTGGCCGAGCTGGCCCGGCGCAGCGAGGCCGCCGCCGCGGGTACGCGCGATGGCGAGACCAGCACCCGCCTGTGGCTCAAGGCGCTGGCCGCCAGCGATGACGGCAAGGGCCTGAAGCCCGAGGCCGCGCAGCGCGAGCTGGTGCAGCGCGTGCTGGGCGACGCAGCCCTGACGCGCACCCACATGGACGTGCTGGCCAACGAGGCCGCCGACATCGTGCAGGTGTTGACCGCCGAAGAGTCCGCCGAACGTGCCGCCCTGGTGGGCCGCTACGAGGCCGCGCTGGTCAGGCTGCAGGCCGACGCCACGCTGTCACGCGCTGACCGGCTGTCCGCCTTGGTGGCCCGGGTGCGCCTGGGCCGCCTGGGTCAGGGCAAGGATGTGGTGCAGCCCAAGCTGCCCGAGGCGCTGGTGCGCGAAGTGCGCGATACCGCCGCGCGCCTGGACCGCGAGATCACCGACGGCTACGAGCGTCAGGCCCTGATCACCAGCGCCGGCTGGCTGCTGGGCCAGGCGGGGTTGTGGGCCGACAGCGATGCGCTGCTCAAGGCCAACCTCACCAAGAGCCACTCGCCCTACTACCTGATGAGCCAGCTGGGCGGCAACGCGCGCAAGCTCGGGCTCAAGGACGAGGCGCTGCAGTGGTACCAGCAGGCCTTTGACCGCAGCGAAGGCCCGGCCACGCGGCTGCAGTGGGGCTCGGGCTACTTCAGCGCCCTGGTGGAGCTGGCTCCGGCCGATGCCGCCCGCATCGAGAAGACGGCGGCCCAGCTCTTCAGCGAGGCCGCCAAGGACAAGGGCGCCTTCCACGAACGAAGCGCACGCTCACTTCAACGCGTAGGCAGCAAGCTCAACGAATGGAACAAGGACGGCAGCAAGTCGGCGGTGCTGCAGCGCCTTAAAAGACAGCTCGACGGCGTGTGCGCCGGGGTGGAGGCGGCCGACGGGCAGCGCGCCACCTGCGAGGGCGTGCTGAAGGTCAAGGCGGCAGGCTGACCTGCCTTGGGCGCCGTCCAGCGCGCGGCGCCGCGGTTCATCGCCTCCTTGTGCATTTGGTCGCATGGGGCTCGAAGGCGCCTGGGGCCCAGCGCCACACTGCGGCCCTTGCTGACCACTCCTGCGCGCCACACCGCGCGCCCGCACCGCCCATGAAGCCCTCGTCACGCTCCGTCGTCAAAGCCTGCGCCGCCCCCGCCCCAACTTCGGCCTCTTTCGCGGCCGTCGGATCCTCCTTCGCCCTGTCCACCGCCCTGGTGGGCTTGGCCCTGACCACGGCGCTGCTGCTGCCCGCGCCGGCCCAGGCCCAGGCAGCGAGCGCGACAGCGGCTGCGCCCACCGCAGCGCCACCCGTCTACCCTGTGCGGGAGTTCTTCCGCAGCCCGGAGCGCTCCGCCTTCCGCCTGAGTGATGACGGACGCTGGCTGAGCTTCAAGCAGCCCGTGACGCTGGCCGGCGCTCCCGGCCGGCGCGACAACCTGTTCGTCCAGGCGCTGGAGGGCAGCCGGCTGATGGGCGAGCCGCGCCAGGTGACGCAGGAGACGGCGCGCGACGTGGACGGCTACTTCTGGAAGGGCAGTGACACCGTCGTCTACACCAAGGACTTTGGCGGTGACGAGAACTTCCATGTGGTGGCCGTGGACGTGGCTTCGGCCAAGGTGCGGGACCTCACGCCCTACGAGGGCGTGCGCGCCGAGATCGTGGACCCGCTGCCTGACGATCCTCAGCACGTGCTGGTGGCCCACAACAAGCGCGACCGCCGGGCCATGGATGTCTACCGGCTGAACGTCAGGACGGGCGCCGAGACTCCGGTGGCCACCAACCCCGGCAACGTCGTGGCCTGGGTGACCGACCACGCGGGCCGCCTGCGCATGGGCGTGGCCAGCGATGGCGTGAACAACGTCCTCCTGTACCGCGACAAGGAGACCGACCCGTTCAAGCCGCTGATCACCACCGACTTCCGCACGAGCGTCAGCCCGCAGTTCTTCGACGCGCAGAATCGCCGTTTCCACGCCGTCAGCAACCGCGGCCGCGACAAGGCCGCGCTGGTGTTGATCGACCCCGCCAAGCCGGAGGCCGAAGAGGTGGTCTTCGGTCACCCGAAGGTGGATGTGGACGGGGCCGCCTGGTCGCGCAAGCGCCAGGTGCTGACCCAGGTGTCGTTTGAGGTGGACAAGGCGGAACGCCAGGTCTTCGACGCGCAGACGCGCGCCCTGTACGACAAGCTGCAAGCCCGTCTGCCGGGCTACGAGGTGATGCTGCAGGCCCACACTCGGGACGAGAACAAGTTTGTGGTGGC
>CAISJH010000172.1 GCA_903885585.1 uncultured beta proteobacterium | reverse complement strand
GGCAGCACGGCGTGGAGCGCATGCTGATGGAGACGCTTCGATGAACCGCAAAGGCATCATCCTCGCCGGGGGCTCGGGCACCCGGCTGCACCCGGCCACGTTGGCGATGAGCAAGCAGTTGCTGCCGGTGTACGACAAGCCGATGGTGTACTACCCGCTGACCACGCTGATGCTGGCCGGCATCCGAGACATCCTGATCATCAGCACGCCGCAGGACACCCCGCGCTTTGAGCACCTGCTGGGCGATGGCAGCCAGTGGGGCTTGAACTTGAGCTACTGCGTGCAGCCCAGCCCCGACGGCCTGGCGCAGGCCTTCATCCTGGGCAAGGGCTTCGTGGGCGGCCAACCCAGTGCGCTGGTGCTGGGCGACAACATCTTCCACGGCCACGATCTGCAGCCCATGCTCAAGCGCGCGGCCGAGCGCACTGAGGGGGCGACCGTGTTCGCCTACCACGTGCACGACCCGGAGCGCTACGGCGTGGTGGAGTTCGATGCCGACAAGCGTGCACTCAGCATCGAGGAAAAACCCAAGGCGCCGAAGAGCAACTACGCCGTTACGGGCCTCTATTTCTACGACCAACAGGTGTGTGACATCGCCGCGGACATCAAACCTTCAGCCCGGGGGGAGCTCGAGATCACCACCGTGAACGAGCGCTACCTCCACCAGCAGCAGCTGAGCGTGGAGATCATGGGCCGCGGCTACGCCTGGCTGGACACGGGCACGCACGACAGCCTGATGGAGGCCGGGCAGTTCATCGCCACGCTGGAAAAGCGCCAAGGCCTGAAGGTGGCCTGCCCGGAGGAGGTGGCCTTCCGTGCCGGCTGGATCAGCGCCGAGCAATTGGAGCGCCAGGCCCAGCCCATGCTGAAGAACGGCTACGGCCAGTACTTGATGCGGCTGTTGCGCGAACGGGCGTTCTGATGAAACTGATTCCTACCGAGATCCCCGGCGTGGTCATCGTCGAACCCGCGGTGTTCGGCGACGAACGCGGCTGGTTCATGGAGACCTTCAACGAGCCGCGCTTCCACGCCGAGCTCGCCAAGCTGGGGCTGCCGGCACCGCGGCCCTTCGTTCAGGACAACCATTCCTGCTCGCGCGCCGGCGTGCTGCGGGGCCTGCACTACCAGGCGCCGCCGCACGCGCAAGGCAAGCTGGTGCGGGTGACGCAGGGTGCGGCCTGGGACGTGGCGGTGGACATTCGCGCAGACTCGCCCACCTTCGGGCGCTGGGTGGGCGTGGAGCTCACCGCCGACAACCGGCGGCAGCTGTGGATTCCGGAAGGCCTGGCGCACGGCTTCCTGGCGATGCAGGACGACACGCACTTCCTCTACAAGACCACCGACGTCTACGCCAAGGATTGCGAGCGCGCCATCGTGTGGAACGACCCAACGTTGGCGATCGCCTGGCCGTTGGAACAGTTGACGGCAACACCAGAACTGGCGGAGAAGGATCTGCGGGCGCCCAGCTTCGAACAAGCGATGACGCCCTGAACGCCCCTAGACTGCCAACGGACTCAGCAGGCCGAACAAGCCCCCGCTGAGGCCTCAGGCCCCAGGTCTCAAGCCTTGCCGCCCAGCAAGGACGCCACGCGCTTCTTGGGACGGATGTTGGGTGACAGGGGGCTGCGGCTGGGGGCCGGGGCGGCGGCCTTCTCCCAGGGCGCATCGCCCGAGCCGGTTGGCTCATAGGGCTTGTCGAAGAAGGGGTCCGCGGGAGCGCGGCGCGGGCGGTCGAACTCCCTGGCCGGCCGTTCACGAATCTCGCGAGCCTCGCGAGGTTCACGGGTCGCCCGGACGCCCTCATCGCGCTCGGCACGTGCCGGCGGCGCGCGGCCTTCGTCTTCGTCGTCACGGACCCTGGGGCGACGGGGCCGGTCGTCCTCCAGTTCGAAGGACTCGATGTCCAGCTTCTTCTTGATCAGCTTCTCGATGTCGCCCACGAGCCGGTTGTCGTCGCGCGTCACCAGCGTGACCGCCAAGCCCGATGCCCCTGCACGCCCCGTGCGACCGATGCGGTGCACATAGTCCTCGGCGTTGAAGGGCACGTCAAAGTTGAAGACGGCGGGCAGGTCGGCGATGTCCAGTCCTCGGGCCGCCACATCGGTGGCCACGAGCAGGTCCACCTCGCCAGCCTTGAAGGCGGCCAGGGACTTCAGACGTTCGTCCTGCGACTTGTCGCCGTGCAAGGCCGCGGTGCGCAGGCCGTCACGCTCGAACGAGCGTGCCAGCCGGGCAGCGCCCAGCTTGCTGTTGACGAAGACGATGGCCTGGGAGAGCTCACGCTGCTTCAGGATCTGCCGGATGACCCGGCGCTTGTCGTCGTCGGTCACCCCGTAGAAGCGCTGCTCCACGGTGGACGCCGTGGCGTTGGGGCGCGCCACCTCCACGGTCACGGGGTCCTGCAGGTAGCTCTGCGCCAGCCGCTTGATCTCAGGCGAGAAGGTGGCCGAGAACAGCAGCGTCTGTCGCTGCTTGGGCAGGTAGGCCAGGATGCGCTGCAGGTCCGGCAAGAAGCCGATGTCCAGCATGCGATCGGCCTCGTCCAGCACCACGTACTCAACCTGGTTCAGCACGCACTGGCGGGCCTCGATGTGGTCCAGAAGCCGGCCCGGTGTGGCGATCAGCACCTCCACCCCGCCCTTGAGCACCAGGGTCTGCGGCTTCATGTCGATGCCGCCGAACACCACGGTGGAGCGCAACTGGGTGTGCTTGGCGTAGGTCTTGACGTTGTTGGCCACCTGGTCGGCCAACTCGCGCGTAGGGGCCAGCACCAGCGCACGCACCGGGTGCCGTGCCGGGGACGCGCTGGCGTTCTCATGCCGCAGCATCTTCTGCAGCAAAGGAATGGTGAACGCGGCCGTCTTGCCGGTGCCGGTCTGGGCGGCGCCCATGACATCTCGGCCCTCCAGCACGATGGGAATGGCCTTGGCCTGGATCGGCGTCATGGCCGTGTACCCGCTATCGGCCACGGCACGCAGCAGCTTGGAATCCAGCGGCAAGGTGTCGAATCGGGGGCCGGGCACTGCGGCGGCAGGCGCGGAAGCGGTGGTGGCCTCGAGCGGAGGCAACGCGGGGTCTTGATTCATCAAGTGGAAGATTATCCGCTACGGCAGCCAGGCACAAAAAAGCCGCCCGAAGGCGGCTTTTTCGCGCTGAGCTTCCGATTACTTGGAAGCGGCAGGAGCGGCCGGAGCGGCGGAAGCGCCAGCATCGGCAGGGGAAGCAGCCGGGGCCGGAGCCGGGGCAGCAGCAGGAGCCGGGGCCGGGGCAGGCGCCGGCTCAGGCTTCTTGCCGCAAGCGGCGAGGGCAGCAGCAGCAACCAGGGAGGCCAGCAGGAGCGACTTCTTCATATGAATCCTCGAAACGGGTGGAGTTGGTTTTTCAAAGTTTCGCGGGCCTCATCCGAAGGTTTCGACAGCGCGAAACTCGCATCAGACCGCGGGAGACAAAAGGGGACGCCCTTTTCGTCAACTCAGGATTATATGCAGACCTAGGGCATTCCCTAGGCCGCGCTCAATGCCCCAGTACTGCGGTCAGTACGTTGAGCCTCTGCCTGCGACGTTGGGCAGTCAAAGTCCGGTCACGCTGACCGCGAGATCGGGCTGCGATTGCTGCTTCCACAGCGCCACCCTCTCCTGCCAGGCGAGCAGGCGTTCCCGGTCGGTGACCCAATCGCCTGACCACACATCGGCCTTCGGGAGCAACAGTGCATGCGTGCGGTCCGCCAGCAGGAGGCAAGGCAGGTCGGCGGCCGGGTCCTGCAGGCACAAAGGCGAGACCACATGGGCCCAGACATTGCGCCAGCGCACAAACCTCGGGTGGCGCCGGCGCAGGTGCTCATAGCTTTGAGCCACCAGAGTGAGCCTGCGTCCGGGCACTTTCAGGAAAGCGGTGAGCGCAGAAAGTACGCGCTCCTGGCTGAGCGGCCAGTAGGCGAAGTGCGGGTCGCAGAACGTGAGTTCACGCACGCCCTGGGTCCGGGCGTCTTCGATACCCGCACACACAGCCTCGCCAAAAGCGAGCTCGGAATCGACGGGACCTGTCAACGCAGCCACAGCAACCTCCTGCACCCTTCTTGCGCCTGCTCGGGCCCAGCCTCAGACCACCGAAGGCGAGTCGATCTGAACAGCCTGGAGCCAGCCAGCATCCACCCAGTCATCCAACAAGTCTCGGGCCTGCACGCTCAGGGCCGCCAGTTCCTTGGGGCTCAGCTGCCTGTGATCGGCCAGCTGCCGCATGACCCGGGCATCGCGACCACCAGCCATGAAGGATTCGCCGTTGATGAAGACGTGTCGCCGGTCGTACATCATGCGGGTACGGGCATCCAGCCGGACGCCCTCGCCGGCGCACAGGGCCGGTCCCGGCTCGAACCACACGCGAGGCTTGGGCTCGGTCAACCACTCCCCGAGCACGGCGTCCAGGCGACCCGGCTCCGCCATCGCGAGTTGCACCGCTTCGCGCGCAAAGACCAGCAAGTCGTCGGGCAGATGACCTGGGGTCTGGGTGGCGGACTGGGTCGGATCGCGGTAACGCAGCGCGCCGCGGGCGCCCAAGGCATCCTCGTCGACATCGGCCAGGCGCGCCATCAGCTCCCCGGCCAGCTCGGACCTGGACGGAGACCGGAATCCCACAGAGCAGGTCATGCAGTCACCACCCACTGCCACACCGTCATGGCCCCAGCGTGGCGGAAGGTAGAGCATGTCACCGGGCTCGAGCACCCACTCCTGCTCGGGCACGAAGTGCTGGAGGATCTTCAGCGGCAGACCCTGCACCAGGCTGTCATCAGCCACGCGGCCGATCTGCCAGCGGCGGCGCCCCTGCACCTGGATCAGGAAGACGTCGTAGGCGTCCAAGTGAGGCCCCACGCCCCCGCCGTCACTGGCGTAGGACACCATGAGGTCGTCCATCCGGGCGTCGGGGACAAAGCGAAAGCGGCTCAGCAACGCATGCGCAGCGGGCACATGCAGGTCCAGCCCCTGGACAAGCAGGGTCCATGCAGGGCGAGACAGTGGCGGCAGGGTTCTCCTCGTGAAGGGCCCGTGCCGCAGGCGCCAACCTTGATCAGTGCGCAGCACCAGGCGGCTCTCCACCTCGTCGTGAGCCGCCAGGCTGAAGAGGTCGGCCCGCGACACGGGCGAGGGCAAGTCCTTGAAGGCCTGGCGCACGAGCAGCGGCTTCTTGTGCCAGTGGCGGCGCATGAAGTGCTCAGCACTGAGCCCGCCCAACATGCTCAAGGGTGAAGTGGTGTCCATGGCTGAATTGTGGAGCGCCCGCGGGACGGACCATCGCCTGCGCGACCAGCGGGGACTCAACAAGCACGACCCCAGGCTACCTGCCGCGGACCCTGTGCGATCATCTTTCCATGAACATCGTCAAGCCTTGCGTCGTCACCCTCACCTGGGCGCTGACCGACGCGCAGAACCGCCCGATCGACGAACTGAAGGAACCCACCGAGTTCCTGTTCGGGGGGGAAGATCTGCTGCCCAAGATCGAGGAGGCCCTGCAAGGGCAGGAGGTGGGCTTCGAGGCCCACCTGCATCTGGAACCCGAACACGCCTTCGGCGACTATGACGCCCAGCTGGTGTGCTTCGAGGACCGCAAACTCTTTCCTGAGGGCCTGGAAGAGGGCATGCGCATCGAGGGTCTGCCCCATGGCGCGGTCACACAAGACATGCCGGCAGACGCGCTGTACACCGTGACCGAGGTCTACCCTTCACATGTGGTGCTGGACGGTAACCACCCCATGGCAGGCATGGCCATCCGCATCCAGCTCAAGGTGCTGGACGTGCGCGAAGCCACCGAGGAGGAAGCGCAGCGCGGCACCGTGGGGCAAGAGCTGTTGGCCGTGGTGGAGGCACCAGGGCCTGACGAGCCGCTGCACTGAGCGCGGCCGCACGCACACCCCGCACGCACACCCCGTACGAAGGCGCCACACACGCGTCGGTGCGCGCCGGCATGCTTCCCGGCTGCTTCAACCCCGGCCCGTGGAGCCGAAGCCCCCCTCGCCGCGCTCGGAAGCGTTGAACTCCTGCACCTGGCGAAAGCGCGCCTGCACCACGGGCACGATGACCAGTTGTGCAATGCGGTCCATGGGTTGCACGGTGAAGGCGGCCTGCCCGCGGTTCCAGCAGCTGACCATGAGCGGCCCCTGGTAATCGCTGTCGATCAAGCCCACGAGGTTGCCCAGCACGATGCCGTGCTTGTGGCCCAGGCCTGAGCGGGGCAGGATCATGGCGGCCAGGCCGGGGTCGCCAATGTGAATGGCGATGCCCGTGGGAATCAACGCCGCCTGGCCGGGCTCGATGACCA
Source organism: uncultured beta proteobacterium (assembly GCA_903885585.1). Lineage (GTDB taxonomy): Bacteria > Pseudomonadota > Gammaproteobacteria > Burkholderiales > Burkholderiaceae_C > Rubrivivax. Next base: position 3,118 of record CAISJH010000172.1, on the reverse strand, counting down.
GCGGGCCCTCCGTGCAGGCGCGCAGGTCCAGTCCGGCGCTGCCGGGCGTGGCGTAAGCGGGCAGGCACTCGGCCATGCGCGAATCCAGCACTTTCAAATCGATGGTGGTCACTTCAAGCGTACTCGCGTGGGGTGGGACAGGAGAGGCAGGCGCTGAGATCGCGCTGCCTTGTGTAGGGGGCTTCAGGTGTGGGCGTGTGGCAGCCGCTGGGCGATCTGGGCCACCAGGGCGCGTGCCAGTGAGAGCTTGTCGGCGCGCGGCATCTCGCTCTCGCCGGCGTCGTCCACCAGCACGAGCGCGTTATCGTCTTGGCCGAAAGTGGCCGGCCCGTGATTGGCCACGATCAGTGGGACGCCCTTGCGCAGGCGCTTCTCGCGCGCGTGGCGCACCACGTCATGACTCTCGGCAGCAAAGCCCACGCAATAGGGCCGCTGCCCTGCCGGAAGACCGGCCACCGACGCCAGGATGTCGGGGTTCTCGGTCATCTCGAAGGCGGGCACGCGGCCTGAGCCGTCCTTCTTGATCTTCTGCGTGGCGGCTGCCGCAGGGCGCCAGTCGGCCACGGCGGCGGTGGCGATGAACAGATCTTGCGCCGGGGCCACGGCCATCACGGCCTCGTGCATCTGCAGGGCGCTGCGCACATCGACGCGGCTCACGCTCGCCGGGGTGGGCAGGTGCACGGGTCCGGCTACCAGCGTGACCTGGGCGCCGGCCTCGGCCGCAGCCCGGGCAATGGCAAAGCCCATCTTTCCACTCGACAGGTTGGTGATGCCGCGCACGGGGTCCAGCGCCTCGAAGGTGGGGCCTGCGGTGACCAGCACGCGCTTTCCCTGCAACACCTTGGGCTGGAAGAAGGCGATCACCGCGTCCCGCAGTTCTTCAGGCTCCAGCATGCGGCCGTCGCCCGTCTCGCCACAAGCCTGTGCGCCATGTCCGGGGCCCAGCAGAAGGGCCCCGTCGGCCACCACTTGGGCGACATTGCGCTGCGTGGCCGGGTGCGACCACATCTCGCGGTTCATCGCCGGGGCCACCAGCAGCGCACAGCCTTGGCGCGGGCGGGCCAGGCACAGCAGCGCCAACAGTTCGGACGCGCGGCCCTGCGCCAACTGTGCGATGAAGTCGGCACTGGCCGGCGCGACGATGAGCGCATCAGCCTCGCGTGAGAGGTCAATGTGGGCCATGTTGGCCGGTGCGCGGGCGTCCCACTGGTCGGTGATGACCGGGCGGCCCGTCAAGGCCTGCATGGTCACGGGCGTGATGAAGCGGCAGGCAGCCTCGGTCATCACCACCTGCACGGTGGCGCCGGCCTTGACCAGTTCACGCGCCAGTTCCGCCGACTTGTAGCAGGCGATGCCGCCAGACAGCCCGAGCACGAGGTGCCGGCCTTGAAGGTCGAGTCTTTCGGTCACCGGTGTCGCTCCTGTGGTGGGTTGGGCGGCAGTCTTTCAGCAGGAGACGCGCCCGCTCAAGCCCCGTGGCACTTCTTGTACTTGCGGCCGCTGCCGCAGGGGCAGGGGTCGTTGCGGCCGGGAGTTTGCGCCGCTCGCAGCGGCGTGCGCTTGGGCGGGTGGTCAATCCACCAGATGCGCAGGTCCTGCACCGCAAAGCAGGCCTCGTCGACCAGTTCGTCGCGCGTGGGGTCGGCCTCTTTCCAGCCCTTGGCGGCGAAGGTGCGGAACTCGTCGCTGCGCGGGTCCATCGCGAGCGCGGCCACGGTCTCCAGCAGTTCGCCGTAGATCTCGGCGTGCTCGTCATCAGGGTCGGCATCGGGCCAGTCGGCCGCGAAGTCTTCCAGCGCTCGGAAGAACCCCAGCGCCCAACTGGCGCCGGTGTGCAACTGGGCGGCGTCTTCCGCCGTGCCCAGGCCCTCTTCCACCACCTGCTGACGGGTGGTGTCGTCCCACACCTGCATCAGCGGCGCCAGGCGCAGCTGATCAGAGTCTTCGAGCAAAGACTCGGGCTCTAAGCCAGCGCGCAATTGGTTCAGCCGGCCCTCCAGTGCCTGAAAGGCGGCGGCCTCATCGGCAGGGTCCGCAAAGGCGCGACCAAAGGCCTCGCCGCACATCAGGGGCAGCGCTTCCTCCAGCGGGATGGCGCGCCAACTGGCCGCCACCGCCGTCAGGTAACCATCCACCCACTCGGTGTGCAGGGTGTCGTCAAAGCCGCCCAGGCGCTGGCAGATGCCATCGAAGGCCTGGACGATGGGGTCGAGGTCTTCGGTGGGCGCAGGCTCCGCCGAGTTCTGGAGCTCGGCGGACGGCTCCGGCCCGCCCGCGGCGTTCAAGCCCGCTCCCCCACCCAGCCTGCCACCGAGGCCAGCGCCTTGGGCAGGGCGGCCGCATCGGTGCCACCGGCCATGGCCATGTCAGGCTTGCCGCCGCCCTTGCCGCCCACCTGTTGGGCGACGAAGTTCACGAGTTCACCGGCCTTGACTCGGCCGATGCTGTCAGCCGTCACCCCGGCGGCCAACTGCACCTTGCCGCCGTCCACGGCGGCCAGCACGATGGCAGCGGTCTTGAGCTTGTCCTTGAGCTTGTCCAGGGTCTCGCGCAGGGTCTTGGCGTCCGCGCCTTCCAGCGTGGCGGCCAGCACCTTCAGGCCCTTGACGTCCACGGCCTGAGCCATGAGCTCGTCGCCCCGGGCAGAAGCGAGCTTGCCCTTGAGCGCGGCAATCTCCTTTTCCAGCGCGCGCACCTGCTCCAGCACCGCGCTGACGCGGCCCGGCACCTCCAGCGGGGTGACCTTGAGCGAGCCAGCCACGCCGCCCAGCGTGCCCTCAAGCTGCTGCAGGTAGGCCAGCGCGCCCTCACCCGTGACCGCCTCGATGCGGCGGATGCCCGCGGCGATGCCGCCCTCGGCCACCACCTTGAACAGGCCGATGTCGCCGGTGCGCTGCACGTGCGTGCCGCCGCACAACTCGCGCGAGCTGCCGATGTCGAGCACGCGCACGGTGTCGCCGTATTTCTCGCCGAACAACATCATCGCGCCGAGTTTCTGCGCTTCCTCGATCGGCAACACGCGGGTTTCGCTGGCGACGTTGGCGAGGATTTCGGCATTGACGAGGTTTTCGACGCGACGGATTTCGTCGTTGGTCATCGGCTGGGTATGGACAAAGTC
>CAISJH010000171.1 GCA_903885585.1 uncultured beta proteobacterium | reverse complement strand
GCCTTGAGGAATCCGGCGACGACCTGTCCGTCCTCCGCAATCCCGTCACCAAACCCTTGGTAAGCCATGTCCAGGAAGGCCACCAACCCCCGCGCCTTGACGGCTTCAATGATCTGGTTCCACTGCGCTGGGCTCAGGTCGCAGCCGGTCGGGTTGTGGCAGCAGGCATGCAGCACGATGATGGTGCCGGCTTCCGTGGCGTTCAGGCACTCCAGCATGTCGTTGAAGCGCACGCCGCGGGTGTCGGCGTCGTAGTAGGGGTAGGTGCCCACCTGGAACCCGGCCTGTGAAAAGAGGGCGCGGTGGTTTTCCCAACTGGGGTCGCTGATCAGCACCTGGGCACCGGGATTCAGGCGCTTGAGAAAGTCCGCGCCGATCTTCAGCCCGCCCGTGCCACCCAGGGCCTGTACGGTGGCCACTCGACCTTCGGTCACGGCAGCGGAGTCGGCTCCAAACACCAGTCCCTTGACGGCCTGGTCATAAGCCGCGATACCGTCAATGGGCAGGTATCCCCGGGGCTTGCCGGCCGCCACCAATTGCTGCTCAACCTCGGCCACGCACTGCAGCAAGGGCAGCTTGCCGTTCTCGTCAAAGTAGACGCCCACGCCCAGATTGACCTTGCCCGGCCTGGTGTCTGCAGAAAACTGCTCGTTCAATCCAAGGATGGGGTCACGGGGGGCCATTTCGACCTTGTCGAACAGGGACATGGAGAGCTTTCTGAGTCTGGTGGTGTTGGAGGAGGGCGCTTGCCATGCCAGTACGCTGCGCACATGGCGATGTTGCGCTACGCTGGGCGGCTCGCCCGATCGGGCCGCGCCGGACGCCTGTGTTGTCCGGGCGGAATTCTAGGATCTCCATGTCGCCTCCCTCCGCCGTCGTGCCTGTGCAAGGTGCCGATGCGCTTGCCGACCAGGACCCCACTGGGTCCATACCTCAGGGCGAGTTCGTTTCGTTTGCAGGCTCGCCCTTTGAGCTGTTTCAGCCCTATCCCCCGGCGGGCGACCAGCCTCGCGCCATCGCGCAGCTGGTGGAGGGCATCGAGGAGGGCTTGAGCTACCAGACGCTGCTGGGTGTGACCGGCTCGGGCAAGACCTTCACCATGGCCAACGTGATCGCCCGGATGGGGCGGCCGGCCATCGTCTTCGCGCCCAACAAGACGCTGGCAGCCCAGCTGTACAGCGAGTTTCGGGAGTTCTTCCCGAAGAACGCGGTGGAGTACTTTGTCAGCTACTACGACTACTACCAGCCTGAAGCCTACGTGCCGCAGCGGGACCTGTTCATCGAGAAGGACAGCTCCATCAACGAACACATCGAGCAGATGCGCTTGTCGGCCACCAAGAGCTTGCTCGAGCGGCGTGACGTGGTCATCGTGGCCTCGGTCAGCGCCATCTACGGCATTGGCAGCCCTTCGGACTACCACCAGATGGTGATGACGCTGCGCGTGGGCGACCGCTTGGGCCAGCGCGATGTCATCGCACACCTGATCCGCATGCAATACACCCGCAACGAGACCGACTTCTCGCGCGGCACGTTCCGGGTGCGGGGGGACACGATTGACGTCTTTCCGGCCGAGCACAGCGAGCTGGCGATCCGCATCGAGCTCTTTGACGACGAGGTGGAGACGCTGCAGCTGTTCGACCCGCTGACGGGGCGCATCCGCCAGAAGATTCCGCGCTTCACGGTCTACCCAGGCAGTCATTACGTCACACCGCGCGAACGCGTGCTCAGCGCCATCGACTCGATCAAACAGGAGTTGCGCGAACGGCTGGACGAGTTTGTGAAGGCGGGAAAGCTCGTGGAGGCCCAACGCCTGGAGCAGCGTACCCGGTTCGACCTGGAAATGCTGCAGGAAGTAGGGCACTGCAAGGGCATTGAGAACTACACGAGGCACCTCTCGGGTTCGCGTCCTGGCGATCCGCCGCCCACCCTGGTGGACTACCTGCCGCGCGATGCGCTGATGTTCCTGGACGAGAGCCATGTGCTCATCGGCCAGCTGGGCGGCATGTTCAACGGTGACCGAGCCCGAAAAACCACCCTGGTGGAGTACGGGTTTCGCCTGCCCAGTGCCCTGGACAACCGGCCGCTGAAGTTCGAGGAGTTCGAGGGCAAGATGCGCCAGACAGTGTTCGTGTCCGCCACCCCCGCGGCCTACGAGCAGGCTCACGCCGGCCAAGTGGTGGAACAGCTGGTACGTCCCACGGGCCTGGTGGACCCGGTGGTGGAGGTCCGCCCCGCCACGCACCAGGTGGACGACGTGCTGCAGGAGATTCGTGACCGTGTGGAGGTTCAGGAGCGGGTGCTGATCACCACGCTGACCAAGCGTATGGCCGAGCAGCTGACCGACTATCTGACCGAGAACGGTGTCAAGGTGCGGTATCTGCACAGTGACGTGGATACGGTCGAGCGGGTGGAGATCATTCGTGATCTGCGCTTGGGCGCCTTTGACGTGCTGGTGGGCATCAACCTGCTGCGCGAGGGGCTGGACATTCCCGAGGTCTCGCTGGTCGCCATCCTGGACGCGGACAAGGAGGGCTTTCTGCGCGCCGAGCGCAGCCTCATCCAGACCATCGGCCGCGCAGCGCGCAACGTCAACGGCAAGGCGATCCTGTATGCCGACAGGATCACCGACTCGATGCGAAAGGCGATGGGCGAGACCGAACGCCGTCGCGAGAGGCAGGTCGCGCACAACCTCGCAGAAGGCATCGTGCCGCGCAGCGTGCGCAAGCAGGTACGGGACCTCATCGATGGCGTGGTCTCTGACAAGACGGGACGAGATGACCTGAAGGCAGCGCAGGCTGCGGCTGAAGTGGAGACGCTCAGCGAGAAGGATCTGGGCAAGCGCATCAAGCAGCTCGAGCGCCAGATGCTGGAGCATGCTCGGCAACTTGAGTTTGAGAAGGCCGCCCGTTTGCGTGACCAGTTGGCCTTGCTGAAGGAGCAGGCCTTCGGAGCCGTCAAGGGTGAGAGCAACGTCATCCCGCTGGCGAGTTTGCCCCGCGGCTGAGGGCCAACCACTCTGACGGAAAGGGGTGAATCGGGCGGGGCGCAGATCTGTTGTTGTCCTGGACAAATGAGGGGGTTTCGGTCTAACCCAAGCAAAACGGTCGACTTCTGTTAAAGTTGATCAATCCAGTGGGATTCAAGGCGGCAGGCGTAAGTCGAAGCCCTCAAGAGCCTGGTGGATGCTGACGGACAAAAGCATTTTTCCCCTTTTTCATCGCCGCCAAGCGGACAGGAGTTTCCTCATGCGTTTGACCACTAAGGGCCGATTCGCCGTGACTGCGATGATTGATCTCGCGCTGCGGTCCCATAGCGGACCGGTGGCCCTGGCAGCCATCAGCCAACGCCAGCAGATCTCGTTGTCCTACCTGGAACAATTGTTCGGCAAGCTTCGCAGGCATGAGCTGGTGGAGAGCACTCGCGGGCCGGGTGGCGGCTACTCGCTTGGTCGTTCAATGGCAGAGATCACCGTGGCGGACATCATCGTCGCCGTTGACGAGCCCATCGATGCCACCGGTTGCGGCGGCAAGGAGCACTGCATGGGTGAAGACACCGGCAAGTGCATGACGCACGATCTCTGGTCCAGCCTTAACACCAAGATGATCGAGTTCCTGGATTCCGTCAGCTTGAAGAAGCTCGTCGACGAGCAGGTGGCCAAGGGTATTTCCATTGAAGAAGCTCCGGTCAAGCGGGCCATCTCCTCTCAGCCCGTGGTCAAGCCCATCAAAGTGACGGCTCCCAATTCGGTGTTTGCTCTCGGCAATGCCTTCATGAAGTGAGCCGGTGTTCTCGGCGCCCGGCTACGACTTGAACCTTGAAGCCGCGCACAGCCACTGATTTGAATCCTGACTGTCTGACATGACCCCTCATTTCCCGATTTACATGGACTACGGTGCCACCAACCCGGTGGACCCGCGCGTGGTGGACGCGATGGTGCCCTGGCTGCGTGAGCACTTCGGCAACCCGGCGTCACGCAGCCACGCGTGGGGCTGGGAGGCCGAGGAAGCCGTTGAAAAGGCGCGTGAGGACGTGGCCGCGCTCATCCAGGCGGACCCTCGCGAGATCGTCTGGACTTCCGGTGCCACCGAGAGCAATAACCTCGCTATCAAGGGTGCTGCGCATTTCTATGCGTCGCGCGGCAAGCACCTTGTGACGGTGAAGACCGAGCACAAGGCGGTGTTGGACACCATGCGCGAGTTGGAGCGCCAGGGTTTCGAGGTCACCTACCTCGACGTCCAGGAAGATGGCCTGCTGGATCTGGACCGATTCCGTGATGCGCTACGACCCGACACCATCCTTGCGTCGGTGATGCTCGTGAACAACGAGATCGGCGTCATCCAGGACATTCCTGCCATCGGAGCCATCTGCCGCGAGCGCGGCATCCTGTTGCACGTTGATGCGGCGCAGGCCACCGGCAAGGTGGCTATCGATATGGGTTCTCTCCCCGTGGACCTGATGAGCCTGGCCTCCCACAAGACCTACGGGCCCAAGGGGATCGGCGCCCTGTACGTCCGGCGCAAGCCCCGGGTGCGGCTGGAGGCGCAGATGCACGGGGGCGGCCATGAACGCGGCATGCGTTCAGGCACGCTGCCCACCCATCAGTGCGTGGGTATGGGTGAGGCGTTCAAGATCGCTCGCCTGGACATGGGTGTCGAGAGCGAGCGCATCCGCATGCTGCAACAACGCCTCTTGGCCGGCATCTCCCAGATCGATCAGGTCTTCATCAACGGCCACCTGGAAAAGCGCGTCCCCCACAACGTCAATGCGTCCTTCAACTATGTGGAGGGCGAGTCCTTGATCATGGGCATCAAGGGCTTGGCGGTGTCTTCCGGCTCGGCCTGCACCTCGGCGAGCCTGGAACCCAGCTATGTGCTTCGCGCCCTGGGCCGCAGTGACGAACTGGCCCACTCCAGTCTGCGCATCACCATCGGGCGTTTCACGACGGAAGCTGACATCGACTACGCCGTCTCGACCCTTCAGGATCGGGTGGCCAAGCTGCGAGAGCTCTCGCCCTTGTGGGACATGTACCGCGACGGTATCGACCTCAGCACCATTCAATGGACGGCGCACTGAGCGCAGTTCTTCCAATCTGACGCGAAAACAGAGGCATCACCATGGCATACAGCGAAAAAGTCATTGAGCACTACGAGAACCCGCGTAACGTGGGCAGTTTTGACAAGGGTGACGACAGCGTAGGTACGGGCATGGTGGGGGCGCCGGCCTGCGGCGATGTGATGAAGCTGCAGATCAAGGTCAATCCTGAGTCCGGCCTGATCGAGGACGCCCGGTTCAAGACCTACGGATGCGGTTCGGCCATTGCATCGAGCTCGCTAGTGACCGAGTGGGTCAAGGGCAAGACGCTGGACCAGGCGCTGACCATCAAGAACACCCAGATCGCGCAGGAACTTGCGCTGCCACCGGTCAAGATCCATTGCTCCATCCTGGCCGAAGACGCCATCAAGGCGGCCGTGAACGATTACAAGGCCAAGCACGCCGAATCTGCTGGCGCTGCGGCGCAAGCCCATTGAGGCGCAGATGTCCGTCACGCTGACCGAAGCCGCCGCCAGGCACGTCACCCGCTACATCACCCGCCGTGGCAAGGGCGTGGGCGTGCGCCTGGGCGTCAAGACCACGGGTTGTTCAGGTCTGGCCTACAAGCTGGAGTACGCCGATGACGTTGCGGCCGAGGACGTGGTGTTCGAGGACCATGGCGTGAAGGTCCTCGTGGATCCCAAGAGCCTGCCCTACATCGACGGCACTCAGCTGGACTTTGTGCGCGAGGGCCTGAACGAGGGCTTCAAGTTCCTCAACCCGCGCGAGAAGGACCGGTGCGGGTGCGGGGAATCGTTCCGGGTTTAAGACTTCGGTACCCCTCGTGAACTGGCGCGGCTTGGCCGCGCCTTTGCTTTCAAGACCCGCATGCTGCAGACCTGTCTCTCTTCGATTTGCCTGTGTCGGCTCCCGTCAGGAGCCGATGTACTGGTGCCATGAGGCTGGACGACGACGACTTCACGCTGATGGGCCTGGCGCCCCGCTTTGAGCTGGACCGGCAAGATCTGGAAGGTCGCTGGAAGGCCTTGCAGGTGCAGGTGCATCCTGATCGGTTTGCCGCTGACGGCCCCGCTGCGCAGCGCCAGGCGATGCAGTGGTCGGTGAGGGTCAACGAGGCCTACCGGCGGCTGCGCGAACCGCTTTCGCGAGCGGCTTACCTGTGTGAGCTGCGTGGCTGCCCGGTCGACGCGCACCGCAACACGGCCATGCCTGCCGCCTTCTTGCACCAGCAGATGGCCTGGCGCGAAGCGCTTGAGGATGCCCTCAGCGCAGAAGAGGTGGCTGCGCTGGACCAACAGGTGGCCGAGGAGGAGCGCACTCTGTTTGCTGAGTTGGCTGTGCATCTCGACGAGGTTCAAGACCTGCCAGCGGCGGTGGCTACGGTGAGGGCCCTGATGTTCCTCGACCGCTTCCGGGCAGACATCTCGCGACGGCTGGAGGCGCTGGAGACCTGACCGGCACGAGTCAAGGCTTGCAGTCCCCAGGCACCTTAGCCATTGCGCGCCGCTGAAGATCTATTCAAAAAACCAAGACCAAGACCACATTCATGGCCCTTCTTCAGATTGCCGAACCCGGTGAATCGACAAACCCCCATCACAGGCGCATTGCCGTAGGCATCGACCTCGGCACCACCCACTCCCTGGTGGCTGCGGTGCGTCACGGTGTGGCCGAGTGCCTGCCCGATGACCAGGGACGGGCCATCCTGCCCTCCGTGGTGCGCTACCTGCCAGAGGGGCGGCGGCAGATCGGTCACGATGCGCGCGCGCACCAGGCTGAAGATCCCGAGAACACCATCGCATCTGTCAAGCGACTCATGGGGCGGCGGCTGGCCGATGTGCCGGGTGCAGATCAAGCCAGTTACCGCTGGGTCGACCTGCCGGGCATGGTGGCTCTGGAGACGCGCGACGGCGTCAAATCCCCTGTGGAGGTGTCCGCCGAGATCCTGGCGTCATTGCGTCAGCGAGCCGAGGACACCTTCGATGACGAGTTGTTCGGTGCCGTGATCACGGTGCCGGCCTACTTTGACGACGCCCAGCGTCAGGCTACGAAGGACGCAGCGCAGCTTGCTGGCCTGAATGTGCTTCGGCTCATCAACGAGCCCACGGCGGCAGCACTCGCTTATGGCCTGGAAAACGGCAGCGAAGGTCTGTACGCCGTTTATGACCTTGGCGGCGGCACTATTGACATCTCCTTGCTGCGCTTGTCGCGTGGGGTCTTCGAGGTGGTGGCTACGGGCGGCGATGCTGCGCTCGGGGGCGACGACTTCGACGAGGTACTGGCGCGGTGGGTGCTCGAACAGGCGGGTCTGCAAGCGGTGGAGCCACGCGATCGCCGGGCGGTGCTGGTGGCAGCCCGCAGTGCCAAGGAGGCGCTGACCAGTGCTGAGGAGGTGCGCATGGCGTTCACGCTGGCTGGACAGCCGTGTGAGGTACCCATCCACCGCAGCCAGTTCAACCAGATCACGCAGCCCCTGGTGAGCCGTACGATGACGAGCGTCCGGCGGGTGCTTCGCGATGCCCGTGTCGGTACTGACGAGGTGCGTGGGGTGGTGCTGGTTGGCGGCTCCACGCGCATGCCCTGTGTTCGCCAAGCCGTGGAAGCCTTCTTCGGCCAGGCCCCCCTGACCAATGTCAACCCGGACGAGGTGGTGGCCGTTGGGGCCGCGCTGCAGGCGCACGCCTTGGCCGGGCACTCGCGTGACGGCGACCTGCTGTTGCTGGACGTCATTCCCCTGTCCTTGGGTCTGGAGACCATGGGGGGCCTGGCTGAGCGCATCATCGAGCGCAACACCACCATCCCGGTGGCCAAGGCCCAGGAGTTCACCACCTACCAGGATGGGCAAACCGCCATGTCCGTGCACGTGGTGCAGGGTGAGCGGGAATTGGTGGCCGACTGCCGCAGCTTGGCGCGCTTCGAGTTGCGAGGCATTCCCCCCATGGCCGCCGGAGCGGCCCGCGTGCGGGTGACCTTCCAGGTGGATGCCGACGGACTGCTCAGCGTCTCGGCGCAGGAGTTGCAGTCTGGTGTGCAGGCCGCGGTGACGGTCAAGCCCAGCTATGGCCTGGCTGACGACGATGTGGCCCGGATGCTGCGGGAGGGCTTTGCCCATGCCGAGGAGGATGTGGTGGCGCGGCGTCTGCGTGAGGCCCGTGTTGAAGCACAGCGCATGGTGCTGGCCACCCGCTCCGCATTGGCCGCCGACGGCGAACTGCTCTCAGACGCGGAACGATCCGACATCGAGATGCTGATCGGCCAGACCGAGGAGGTGGCCGCGAGCGATGACCACGTGGCCATCGATGCTGCTGTGGAGCGGCTGGCCTCCGGCACCGAGGCATTCGCCGCTGCAAGAATGAACCGCGGCATCCGTGCCGCCTTGGCCGGCCGCAAGGTCGAGGACGTTTGACCCCATGCCTGTGATCCGCATTCTTCCCCACGCCGAGTACTGCCCTCAGGGCGCAACGGTCCAAGCCCCCCGGGGCACCTCGGTCTGCGAGGCCCTGGTGGACCACGGCATCGAGATCGAGCACGCCTGCGAGATGAGCTGCGCGTGCACGACCTGCCACGTCATCGTCAAGGAGGGGCTCGACTCCCTCGGTGAGATCGACGAGTCCGAAGAGGACCTGCTGGACCGCGCCTGGGGCCTGACCCCGACGTCACGCTTGTCCTGCCAGGCCATCCTGGCTGACCGTGACATCACGATCGAGATTCCAAAGTACTCGATCAACCACGCCCGCGAGAAGCATTGAAGATCCTGGGCGTTGAGTCGTCCTGCGACGAGACTGGTGTGGCGCTGGTCGAGACGACGGGATCGGGCGTGCCGAGATTGCTGTCGCACGCGCTGCACAGCCAGGCTGACATGCACCAGGCCTTTGGCGGCGTGGTGCCGGAACTGGCGTCGCGTGACCACATTCGGCGGGTCATTCCGCTCACGCGGCAGGTGTTGGCCCAGGCCGATGTGAACCGTGGCGATATTGACCTCGTCGCCTACACCCAAGGCCCCGGACTGGCCGGTGCCTTGTTGGTGGGGGCAGGCTTTGCAGCCGCCTTGGGGCTCGCGTTGGGGCGGCCCACGCTCGCCGTGCACCACTTGGAAGGCCACTTGCTGTCACCCTTTCTCTCGGCAGATCCGCCCAGCTTTCCCTTCGTGGCCTTGCTGGTCTCGGGAGGGCATACGCAGTTGATGCGGGTGCAAGGCGTGGGCCAGTACGAACTGCTGGGCGAAACCATTGACGATGCGGCGGGCGAGGCGTTTGACAAGTCCGCCAAGTTGATGGGCCTGGGCTACCCTGGCGGCCCCGCACTCTCACGGCTGGCATTGAACGGGCGAGCCGATGCCTTTGCGTTGCCGCGCCCCCTCAAGCACAGCCCCACGCTGGACTTCTCTTTCGCCGGTTTGAAGACCGCGGTCATGACGCAGCACCACAGGCTCGGGCCCGGCCCAAGCCCGCAGGCGCTGGCGGATCTGGCGGCATCCACCCAGGCGGCGATCGTGGAGGTGCTGGTGCACAAGTGTCTGCTGGCCCTGAAACAAACTGGCTTGCGCCGCCTGGTCGTGGCCGGTGGGGTAGGGGCCAACACGGCCCTGCGCTCGCAGTTGAATGCAGCCTGTGCCCATAAAGGCGTGCGGGTGCATTACCCAGAGCTCACCCTGTGCACAGACAACGGCGCCATGATCGCAATGGCCGCAGCGATGAGGGTGCAGGCTGGGCTGGCGCAAGGCGATCGCGCTGGGTCGTTTCAGGTCAGGCCCCGATGGGCCCTGGATGAGGTGTGCGCATGAAGAGAGAAGTCTTCGGCTCAGATGCTGGCCTGCGGTTCACGCCCAGCCCTTCAGCCTGCCTCCGACGACGCGGGCTTTTTCTGGCGGGGGCCGGTGCGGTTGTCGGAGCCTCCTTGGGCCTCAGCTTGCCGGCCTCAGCCCAGCCTCGCGGGGCAGCGACGGCAGGAGCTGTTGGCGAGCCGATCCGCCTGGCCATGATCGAAGGGCTCTCGGGTCCGTTCGCCAATGCGGGTGAGGCGGTTCACCGCAACCTGCTGTGGGCTGTTGAGCGGGTCAACGCGCGCGGGGGCGTGCGCCTGCCCGGCGGCCCCCGGCCGCTGGCACTGCTGCGGATGGACAGCAAAGGCTCGTCTGAGGATGCGCTCGCCCAATTGCGGGTGGCCACCGCCCAGAAGGTGCCGTTTGTGTTGCAAGGCAACAGCTCTGCAGTCGCTGGCGTGCTGGCCGATGCGCTGGACAAGCACAACGAGCGAGAGCCTACGCGGCGTGCCTTGTTTCTGAACTACTCCGCCGTGGACCCGGCCCTGACCAACGAGCGCTGCAGCTTCTGGCACTTCAGGTTCGACGCGCACGCGGACATGCGGCTGTCAGCCCTGGTGGAAGCTCTGGGTGAAGATCGTGCGCTGCGCCGGCTCTACGTCATCGGCCAGGACTACAGTTTTGGTCAGCACATCCAGCGCAAGGCTCGAGAGATGTTGACGGCGCGGCGGCCCGACATCGAAATCGTTGGCGATGAACTCCACCCCATGGGCCGGGTGAAGGACTTCCTGCCTCACGCCACCAAGATCAAGGCCAGCGGCGCCCAGGCCGTGCTGACCGGCAACTGGGGCAATGACCTCACCCTCTTGGTCAAGGCGGTGCGAGAGGTTGGGGGACAGGTCCGCTTCTATACCTTCTACGGCAACGCCCTGGGCGTGCCGGCCGTCCTGGGCGAGGCGGGCGTGGGCTCGGTGCTGGCGGTGTCGGAATGGCACCCCAACGAGGGTGATCCGGTCTCCGAGGACTTCTACCGCGCGTTCCGTCAGCGCTTTCCCGATCCGCGGGACGACTATGTGCACGTGCGCATGCAGGTGATGGTGGAAATGCTGGTGGCCGCCATGGAAAAGGCCGGCGGCACGGAAGCCGCGGCGGTGGCCGCCGCCCTGGAAGGCGCGCGCTTTGATGCCCGGACCCTGGGGGGGCTGCATCAGGCCGTCATGCGCGCAGAAGACCACCAATTGCTGCAGCCTCTGGTGGTCAGCATCATGGAACGGGCGGGTGGCGCAGGCGTGCGTCACGACGTGGAGGGCTCCGGATTCGGCTTTCGCACGCTCAAGCGCTTCTCCCCTGCGGCGATCGCGCCGCCTCACACCTGCCGCATGCGGCGCCCTTGAACCCCCATTTTTGGAGCGCTACCGTCATGCGCGATGAGATCCAGTTCCTGCCAGGCTCTTTGATCAGGGAGGTGGCCAACGCCGCCATGGGCCTGGAGGATGTGCTGCCCTTCTGGTTTGGCGAGAGCGACGAGGTGACACTGCCCGAAGTGCGCGAGGCGGCTGCCCAATCCCTGCGCGATGGCGAGACCTTCTACGCCCATAACCTGGGTTTGCCGGCACTTCGGCAGGCGATCTCCGACTACGTGTCGAACCTGCATCCTCATGTAGGCATGGACAGGGTAGCGGTCACGTCCTCGGGCGTGAGTGCGCTGATGCTGGCCACCCAGATGCTGGTGGGGCCAGGTGACGAGGTGGTGGCAGTCACCCCCGTGTGGCCCAACATCACGGCGCAACCCCTGATCCTGGGCGCCCGGGTCCGCAGGCTGCCCTTGCGTTCACGGCAAGGCGTTTGGCAGCTCGACATGGACGAACTGCGGGCGGCAGTGACGCCCTCCACCCGGGTGCTGCTGGTCAACGCGCCCAACAACCCCACGGGCTGGACGCTCACACACGCCGAGATCCAGGCCATCCTTGCACACTGCCGCAGCACGGGCACCTGGATCGTGTCTGACGAGGTGTATGAGCGGCTGTTCTATGGCGACGCGCCGGCGGCGCCGAGCTTTCTGGACGCGGCCACGCCTCAGGATCGGGTGGTCGTCGTTCAGAGCTTCTCCAAGAGTTTCCTGATGACCGGCTGGCGGCTGGGTTGGCTGGTGGTGCCGGACGGCGCGATGGATGCGCTGGGCAAGCTGATCGAATTCAACAGCTCCTGTGCCCCCGTGTTCGTGCAGCGCGGGGCGGTGCAGGCGATCGCCGGCGCAGCCGTGACGGTCGAGCCCATGCGCCGGCACCTCCAGGCCTGTCGAGACTTGTTGGTACAGGGCCTTCAGGCCCTGCCCGGCGTGGAAGTGAGCGCGCCAGTCGGTGGCATGTATGCGTTCTTCCGTGTCGATGGGGTTGCAGACTCCCTGGTATTTGCCAAGCACTTGGTGACGGCGCACGGTCTGGGCCTCGCGCCAGGCTCGGCCTTCGGCCCTGAAGGTCAGGGTTGGCTTCGCTGGTGCTTTGCATCACAGGATCTTCAGCGGTTGCGCGAAGGCCTGCGCCGAATGGGTCGTGCGGTCCATGCGCAGGGTTCACATACCCGGCTGGGCTAGAATGCGTGGTGATTCCTGATGTAGCTGGTGCTGCATTTGGGGGTCTCATAGCACGGCGCGGGTCGGTTTCACCCGCGTTCGCAAGTAGAAACGCCCGCAAGGGCACTGGAAACCGCTCGATGCCCGGCGCCCTCGCGCTAAGGTCGTCGTCAGCGGCTTCCGTACCGAAAAGGAAATCGTCATGACGATGAGCACCACCCAGAAGGCCGAGGTCATCAAGTCGCACGCACGAGGCGCTGCGGACACCGGCTCCCCCGAAGTTCAGGTCGCGCTGTTGACGGCGCGCATCAATGAACTGACCCCCCACTTCAAGACTCACCTGAAGGACCATCACGGCCGCCGCGGGCTGCTGAAGATGGTCAATCAGCGCAAGAGCCTGCTGGCTTATCTGAAGGACCGGGATGCCGACCGCTACACGGCCCTGATCCAGAAGCTGGGTCTGCGCAAGTAAGTTCAAGGTTCGGTCGTGCCCAGGCGGTGAGCCCGTGCACGACCGCCCCGGAGACGTCCAGGCAGAGGGCAACTGCTGTGTCATTCCAGGGCGGCTGATTCGAAAGCGAGTCGGCCAGTCGCACTGGAATGGCATTGTTGCCAAAGCTCAAGCGGCTCCATCCCGCAGGCGCGGGGATTCATCGCGCTTCTTTTGTGGAGACAGACATGAGCATGTTCAACAAGGTCAGCAAGACATTCCAGTGGGGCCCGCACCGGGTCACGATGGAAACGGGCGAGATCGCCCGCCAGTCCACCGGGGCCGTCCTCGTGGACATCGAGGGCACCGTGGTGCTGGCCACCGTGGTGGCAGCCAAGAACGCCAAACCCGGGCAAGACTTCTTCCCGCTGACGGTGGACTACCTGGAGAAGACCTACGCCGCAGGCAAGATCCCCGGCAGCTTCTTCAAGCGTGAGGGCCGCCCGAGCGAGCTGGAAACGCTGACCAGCCGCCTGATCGACCGCCCCATCCGCCCGCTGTTCCCCGATGGCTTCTTCAATGAAGTTCAAGTGGTTGTGCACGTCGTCAGCTTGAACCCTGAAGTGCAGGCCGATATTGCCGCCCTCATCGCTTCCAGCGCGGCGCTTTCGATCAGCGGTATCCCGTTCAATGGCCCCATTGGCGCTGCGCGCGTGGGCTATGTCAACGGCGAATACGTGCTCAACCCGGGTCGGGCACAGCTGGCTGACAGTCAACTTGACCTGGTGGTTGCGGGCACCGAAGCTGCCGTGCTGATGGTGGAGTCCGAGGCCAACCAGCTCAGCGAGGAAGTCATGCTGGGTGCCGTGGTGTACGGCCACGATCAGGGCAAGGTGGCGATCGACGCCATCCACGAATTGGTGCGCGAAGCCGGCAAGCCGGAGTGGCTGTCTGCCGGTACCTGGACCCCGCCCGCCAAGGACGAGGCCTTCATCGCCAAACTCAACGAGTTGGCCGAAGGCCCGCTGCGCGCGGCCTACCAGATCCGCAGCAAGCAGGCCCGCACGCAGGCCTGCCGCGAGGCCTACGCCGCCGCCAAGGCCGCTCTCAAGGCCGACGGCTCGACGGTGGACGAGGTCAAGGTCGAGGCGCTGCTGTTCGAGATCGAAGCGCGCATCGTGCGCAGCCAGATTCTGGCCGGCGAGCCCCGCATTGACGGCCGCGACACCCGCACGGTGCGTCCCATCGAGATTCGCTCGTCCGTGCTGCCCCGTACCCACGGCTCTGCGCTGTTCACCCGTGGTGAGACGCAGGCCCTGGCCGTGGCCACGCTGGGAACCGAGCGTGACGCCCAGCGCATCGACGCGCTGGCTGGTGAGTTTGAAGACCGCTTCATGCTGCACTACAACATGCCCCCGTTCGCCACGGGCGAGACGGGGCGCGTGGGCAGCCCCAAGCGGCGTGAAATCGGCCACGGCCGCCTGGCCAAGCGGGCCCTGGTGGCCGCGCTGCCGTCGCGTGAAGAATTCCCCTACACGCTGCGCGTGGTCAGCGAGATCACCGAGAGCAACGGCTCTTCTTCTATGGCTTCCGTCTGCGGCGGCTGCCTGGCGCTGATGGACGCCGGCGTTCCGATGAAGGCGCACGTGGCCGGCATCGCCATGGGGCTGATCAAGGATGCCAACCGATTCGCCGTGCTGACCGACATTCTGGGCGACGAGGATCACCTGGGCGACATGGACTTCAAGGTGGCCGGAACCACCCAGGGCATCACCGCGCTGCAGATGGACATCAAGATCCAGGGCATCACCAAGGAAATCATGCAAGTCGCCCTGGCGCAAGCCAAGGAAGCTCGTCTGCACATCCTGGGCAAGATGGTCGAAGCCATGGGCGAGGCCAAGGCCGAGGTGAGCCAGTTTGCGCCGCGTCTGTACACGATGAAGATCAGTCCGGAGAAGATCCGCGACGTCATCGGCAAGGGTGGTGCCACCATCCGTGCCCTGACCGAGGAGACCGGTTGCACGATCGACATCGGTGAAGACGGCACCATCACCATCGCCTCCACCGATGCTGACAAGGCCGAGTTCGCCAAGAAGCGCATCACCGAGATCACGGCCGAGGCCGAGATCGGCAAGGTCTACGAAGGCCCGGTGACCAAGCTGCTGGACTTCGGCGCCCTGGTCAACATCCTGCCGGGCAAGGATGGTCTGCTGCACATCAGCCAGATCGCCTTCGAGCGCGTGGAAAACATCGCCGACTATCTGAGCGAAGGCCAGATCGTCAAGGTCAAGGTGCTGGAGACTGACGAGAAGGGCCGCATCAAGTTGTCCATGAAGGCTCTGCTCGAGCGTCCCGAGGGGTACGTCGAGGAGGAGCGCCCGCGCCGCGAGTATGGCGACAGGGGCGACCGCGGTGACCGCGGCCCGCGTCGTGATCGTGGCGACCGCGGTGATCGTCCGCGTCGCGAGCCGCGCGAGCCCCGTGAGGGCCGCGAAGGGCAGGGCGGTGACTCGGCCCCGGCCGGGGAGGCGCCGTCTGACAACCGCGCCAGCGCAGAGCCTCGTTCCGAGTGAAGCGGGGGCGGTTCCCCTGGTTGCTTCAATCCTTGAATGTCTGACCCCGTTTCGGAGTGCAGTTCATGAAGGCCATTGAGATCCTCAAGCCCGGCGGGCCTGAGGTCCTCTTACCTTGCGAACGTGATCTCCCCCAGCCTCAGGCGGGGGAGATGCTGATCGCCGTGCATGCGAGCGGGGTGAACCGGCCTGATGTGCTGCAGCGCAAGGGCTTGTACCCCATGCCTGCGGGCGTATCGGATCTACCCGGGTTGGAGGTGGCCGGTGTCGTGGCGGACGGCGACCCGGCTGAGTTGGCTGGGGCAGGTTGGGCGCTCGGGGACCGGGTCTGTGCACTGGTGGCTGGCGGTGGTTACGCCCAGTTCTGTGTGGCCCCGATCGGCCAGTGCCTGCCAGCACCGGCCAATCTGAGCGACATCG
>CAISJH010000170.1 GCA_903885585.1 uncultured beta proteobacterium | reverse complement strand
TCGCTCGATGCTGGAGATGGCTTCAATGAGGCGCGAAAACGCGTCGCGCTCGACCATGCTCAAGCTGGGATGCCAGGCATCCATCAGCAGAATGCCGCGGGCCTGGTCAGAAGGGTTCAAGGCGCTGTGTTCAAAGGTGTCGTCAAAGACCATCGGTTCGCCTTCCACCCATTCATGTCGGCCGACACCTGTCAATTCCAGGTAGCAGCCTGAGGGCACACGCAACGGCAGGTGGACGACGACGCGCGCGTTGGTGACACCAAAGTGCGGCTCGATACGCGAACCGGGCTGAAGCACGGAAAAGCAGATCTCTGGCGACTGGCCATTGATACGGCAAAGGTCCAGGGAGTCCAGCAGCGCCGACGTTCGAGGGCAACGTTGGTGCGAGGCTTCAAAGCGGCGACCATGCCGGAAGAAAAACAACGCGTCCCACGATGCTTTATCGCCGCCAGAGACATACCCCTCCAGCGCGCCTCCGCCCGCGTGTCCCAAGAAGGGCTCCAGGGCCTGTTGATCACTCACCACTTCATCAAACTCGGCCTGCACGTCGCGGAATGCACTTCGCAGGGCGGGCACGATCGGGTGGCTTTGCGGATCCAGAAAACCGGCCGTTCCCAGCCCCGGTACATAGATCACTTTCGGTCGCTGCGTGGGAAAGGACGAGAACACGTTCGCCTCTCCCAGATAGCCCGCCAATGCACGCTCTATACGGAAAACCTCTTTTCTATCAATACTTTGAGTTGTTCTTGTGAGAGCTTGCTTCAGGTATTGGGAGCGCAGGTCACGCATCCTCGAAGCCTGAGCCCTGAAGCTTGGCTCATCGCCCAGGCCGAGCGAGCGCATGGCTTCGGCGTCCAGCGTTCCAGCGTACGCTCGGGACGCCAGATTCCAGCCGTTCAGGGCCGGGACGATCTGTTGCTCTTGCTCCATCCACAGCGCGTGCAGCATGGCCAGGTACGCAACACCTGGCCCTGTCGCCTGAAGCTCCAGCAGGTGCTGCACCACGGCCCCGCGATCAGATCCGGGTGATGTGCCCGTATTCACGAGGCGACTCAAGGCCTGATGCCAACCTTCAGTCTGGGCGGCCACACTCTTCAAGTTGATTCGCAACTCGTCATCCATGCCATCCTCCAACCGGGACTCCAGGGCGATTACACATACCTGCCCCACAAACAAAGGGGGGCCCGAAGGCCCCCCTGAAAGTCTCATGAAGAGACTTGGACGTCAGAAGGCCTGGGACAGGCGGAAGTACACCTGACGGCCGAGCGCGTCGTACAGATAGAAGTTCCAGGGCCGACCGTCGTAGCCGATCAGCTCAGGCTTCTTGCCTTCGATGTTACGCACACCGACCGACACCGTGGTCTTGGTCGGATGACGATACGTCAGGCTCAGGTTGGCCGTCGTGTAAGCCTTGGTATCAATGTCGGTCTGCGCACCGATATGGTTGACCGTCAAGACGGTCTGCAGACGGTTCCACGACCAGACATTTGACAGGCTCCAACGCTCCTTGGGGGAACCTTGATAGCCCACCAGGTTCTCACCACCGTCGAGCGTGTACTTATCCACCACGCTGTACTGCAGTTGGTTCTGCAGGCGGCCCCAGGAGCCCAGCTTGAAGTCGGTGCGGGCGCTGAGGTCGTAACCTTGCGTGTCTACCGTGCCTTCGTTGACCGTGCCACGGACAACGCCCACGATGCCACCCGTGGCAGCGTCGCGCTCCACCGAGAAGGCTGCGGGGACAGCGCCGAGGGCCGGGTTACGGGTGCGGTTGATCACGGTCTGGGCCGACATCGTGGTGATGCGGCCGTCGATACGGATCTTGTACGCATCCAGGCTCACGCTCAGCCAGTCGGTAGCGTCAAACACCAAGCCCAGGGACTGCTGCTTGGAGGTCTCAGGGCCCAGCGCCGGGTTGGCAATGACGGTGGAGTCCACCTGGATCTGTGGCTGGGTGCCGTCGATCACGCCGTCGTTGTTGCTGTCGCCGCACTGAGCGGGCGTCCGGCCGAAGGCCTTGCAGGTTGCAAGGTCGGATACCGAATCAGCGGAGAACGAAGGCTTCTGGGTCAGTGCATCCAACGTCGGAGCACGGAAGCCCTCGCCGTAGGAGCCGCGAACCGTCAGCTTCTTCATCGGTTGCCAGCGAGCGGCCACCTTGGGCGAGAAGGAGCTGCTGTTGCCGCCAGGGCCGTTCTTGTAGGAGTCGGTGCGGCCGGCGAAGGTCAGCTCCAGATCCTTGCGCAGCGGCATGGCCACCTCGAAGAAGCCCGAGCTCACGTCGCGGGAGCCCGCTGCGGAGTTGCCGGCGGAGCCTTCGATGATGCCGGCTTCAGACTGCGGGTCGTAGAGGTCAGAGTAGGTTTCCTGGCGGGTCTCGAAGCCCACCAAGCCGGTCACCGCACGGTTGCCGATCTTGAACAAGTCCATCGACGCAGAAACGTACATTTCGCGGGAGTTCCACACACTGTCGCGCGCGATGGTGGCTTTGACGCTATTGAGCACGTCAGCAGGGTTCGCAAACGGGTTGAAGATGTCATACCCGCCAACCTTGGCCAGAGATTGCTCCAGCAAAGGGCGGACGATGTAGTTCCTGCCCAGTTCCTGGTACTTGTACTTCTCGACCCGGAAACCAGCGTCTACATCGATCTTGTTGAAGAGGCGTCCTTTGGTACCGACCAACAAGGAGCCGACGGTAGCGTCGGTCGAGGAGTCACGCGGGCCAGCTGCGGCCATGCGGTGACGAATCGACAGGCCAAGCGGGCTGGCTGCGGCCAGGCCGGGGGTGGCTGCGGTGATTGCCAAGTACGCTGGGCTGGTCGGAGACAGCGTGGCCTGGACAGGCGTCGCGGCATAACGCCCGAAGGTGTCGATGTTCGAGATAGACGAAGAAGCGTACACGCTCCAGTCGTCGTTGATGTTGAACTCGCCGTTCGCGAAGACAGAGCGGTTACCCACCGCTGCCTCGTTGGCGGCCGAGGCGTTGAAGTCGAACGAGCAGGTGTTGCTCGAGGTACCCGGGGCCGTGAACCAGAAGTCGTTCTTGGTGCAATCAAAGCCGGGCACCGGGCGGAAGGCGCCGGTCGGGTTACCCGCGGAGTTCAGCAGGCGGTAGTTGTTGCCGAAGGAAGACACGCCCTGCACGTCGCCACCGGGCTGGTCGCGCGTGTAGATCATGCCGCGGTCGTTCAGCGACACGCCAGCAAACACACGGCCCTTGGCACCAGAGGCGCCAAACAGGATGGAAGCTTCCTTGGTGTCGCCGCCCGTCACTTCGGGGTTGCCTTCACCGTAGGTGATCTGCATACCGTTGAAGTTCTTGCGCGTGATCACGTTGACCACGCCGCCGATAGCGTCAGATCCGTAAACGGCGGAGGCGCCATCAGACAGGATTTCGATGCGCTCAATGGCGGCCAAAGGAATCTGGTTCAAGTCTTGAGACTGGCCAGAAAACGGTGCCTTGGAGATGCGACGGCCGTCCACCAGCACCAGGGTGCGGTTGGAGCCGAGGCCACGCAGGTCGATGTCGGCCAGGGCTTGGGCGGAGCTGCCCGACTGCGGCTTGAAGTTACCGAACGAGGAGAACGTGGAATCACGCATCAGCTCAGCCACGGAAACCTGTCCGCTGGCCTCGATGGCGGCACGGTCGATCACGGTCACGGGCAGAGCGCCCTCGGTCTGGGCGCGCTTCAGGCGCGAGCCCGTCACTTCGACCCGCTGGTCATTGCTGGCAGCTTGCTGTGCCTGGACGCCCGTGACCAACACGGTACCGCCCAGGGCCAACAGCGCGGCTGTGGTGATCCTGCTCTTCTTGAACATACGTTCTCCTAAAGATGGGTGAGAAGACGACTTGACCGGGTGAGGACAGGCGTATGCCTACGTACTTCACCCGAGTGACACTATTTTGAACGCCACAGCCGGCGGCAAGAACCCGGGAAGACACGGGCCAGATCGCTGCGAGAGAGAGAAGAAGATGAAGTGTTGGCTTTCAAAGCTTGTTTAAGCATTTGTAACTAAACATCTTTTTCTATCTTCAAAATCTGATTGACCGAATTCTGAGCGAGGAATCAAGCCTGGCTGGCCGTTCAACTTCCGAGATGTCGTTGCTATCCTGCAACAAGTGCCGGTCCACAGCACGCCACCCCGCTAGGGGCAACTCTCATGGGGCCCGGTCAACCCTCGGATCAAACGCCTTCTGCACCCCATCGGCCAGCAGGTTGGCCGCCAGCACGATGGTGAGCATGAAGGCGAAGGCGGCGGCAAAGGGCCACCAGACCAGGGGGTCGCGGCTCATTTCGCTGCGGGCGAGGTTGATCATGCCGCCGAAGCTGTTCATGGACGGGTCCACGCCCACGCCGACGTAGGACAGCACGGCCTCGTACAAGATCAGCGCCGAGAACTCCAGCACCGTGACGATGAGCATGAGGTGCGCCACGTTGGGGAAGATGTGGCGCCACATGATTCGCTGGTGGCCTACGCCGAAGGCCTGGGCGGCGCGCACGTAGTCGAGCTCGCGTTGCTTGAGGGTTTCGGCCCGCACGAGACGGCACAGGCCGGCCCAGCCGGTCAGCCCCAGCACGGCGCACAGCAAGAAGAGCTTCAGGTCGGCGCGTTCGGCTCCGGTTTCGAAGAGCTCAGGGTGCTGGTCCAGAAACACCTGGACCATCAGCACGCAGGCCGCGATCAGCAAGACGTTGGGCACCGAGCTCAACACGGTGTAAACGTACTGCACCACCTCGTCCACCCAGCCGCGGTGGTAACCCGCGGCCAGGCCCAGGCCCACGGCCAAGGGCAGCGTGGTCAGGGTGGTGAGGGTGCCAATAACGAAAGCGGTACGCACACTCTTGAGCGCCTGGTACAGCACGTCGTGGCCCGTCTGGTCGGTGCCCAGCACGTGGTAGCCCGTCGATAGCGCAGCGCACACGCCGGTGAGCACGGCCAACGCCGCGAAGGTGCCTGCAGCCACCTTCCAGGGCAGGCCCCCCTGCCCCGCCCAGGCTGCGGCCACGACCTGACGCACGGGCTGCCCACGCCGCCGCGCCGCCCAGGCGCACAGCACCAGCAGCACGGCTGCACTCGCCAGGAGGCCTGCCAACGCTCCGGCGCCAGTTCGCAGAAGGATGTCGCTTGCCGCCTGGGTGGCCGAGTCTTTCAGGTGGGCACCGCCGTGCAGCAGGCGTGGAGCAAGCCGCTCGGTACGTCCGTCCACCACCACCGACTCCTTGGTGAAACTCGCGCTGGCCATGGGCCGGGAGTAGGTGGCCTCGCGCGAGGCGGCCAGACGCCATAGCAACGCGTCCAGCACCGAGCGGGTCTTCACGTCGTAGGCCACGCCCTGGGCGGCCTGCCCAGGCACGGGAGGCAGCACGGGCCGGTAGTGCAGGCTGTCGAGCAGCGTCAGCACCAAGCAAGCGCCCAACACCACGGCCGAGCCCATGGCGCCTCGGTCCTGGAAGACCCGGCGCCACTTCAAGCGCAAGTCTGGCAGGCGGCGCGCGTGCAAGACGTAACCCAGCAGCCACAACGCCATGAGCCAGACGGCGGCGTCCGTCCACAGCAGCACCCACTTGGGCCCGTCGTTCATCACCCCAACCTCACCCGCGGGTCGACCACCGTGTAAAGCACATCCACCAGCCAGAAGCTGGCCACGTAAAGCAGCGAGCCCAGGAACACCATGCTGCGCACGATGGCGAAGTCCTGCTTGGCGATGGCCTCGATGACGTAGGCCCCCAGCCCAGGCAGGCCGAAGAAGCTCTCGAAGACCAGGCTGCCGAGGAATACATACGGCAGGTAACTGCCGGCGCTGGTGATGATGGGCAGCAGCGCATTGCGCGCCACATGGCGCACCAGCACCACGGTCTCGCTCAGACCCTTGGCGCGTGCGGTGCGTACGTAGTCCCGCCCCACTTCCTCCAGGAACATCGCCCGGTACAGGCGCGCCTCGCCCCCCAAGCGCGCCAGCAGCGACAAGCCGATGGGCAGCGCGAGGAACTTCACCGCCGCCCAGCCCTCGGCATAGCCCGAGATGGGCGCCAGCTTGAGCACCCGAGAGAACAACACCTGCCCGGCAATGATGTAGAAGAGCGCCGAGATGGACAACATCAGCACACAGGCCACCACGCCCCAGGTGTCCAGGCGCGTGTGTCTGAACATCACCAGCAGCAGCGCCAGGCCGGCGCTGGCCATCAGCTGCAGGATGAACAGCGGCAGCGCCAGTTGCAGGCTCACCTTCATGCGGGTGCCCACCTCGTGGCCAATGTCGCCAGCCGACTCGCCGTCCGCTCGGCCGAACTTCAGCGCAAACAGCGAGACCGAGCGCTCCCAGAAGATGGTGTCGGTGAGCTGCTGGGCGCCCTCGCGTGCCGCGTTGACGTACAGCGGCTTGTCGTAGCCGCGCTCGGCCTTCCATTTCTCCACCGCCTCCTGGCTGACGCGTTTGCCCCCCAAGTTGAGCCGGGCCATGTCGTCCGGCGTGTTGACCGTGAAGAAGAGAAAGAAGGTGAGCAGGTTCACCCCGGCCAACACGGCCAGGGCGTAGAGCGCGCGGCGCAGAAGATGGCGGATCAAGGCCTGACCTCGCGCTGGGCAACCGGCCGGCCCTCACCCGTCCAGGCGGAACCGGCCTGGGCCTGCTGACGGCGCAGATGCCGCCGCAGCCCCCAGATCAACGCCACCAGCAGCACGCCGGCCGCTGCCACCGGCCACCACACCGGCTGGTTCCAGGCACGCAGGCTGGCCACACGGGCGGGGACGTCCAGGCGCAGGTAGCGCCCATGGTCGCGGATCAAGATGGCGGGCTTGTAGTTGTTCACCCAACGCTGCGCGGCGGCCGAGGTGTAGGGGAAGAAGCCCATGGTCCAGGGGGCGTCCTCCTGCACCATGCGCACCATGCGGTCCACCAGGGCCTGCTTGGCCGGCCCATCGGGCAGAGACTTCATCTGCTGGAACAGGCGGTCGTAGGCCGGGTTGTCATAGTTGGCCGTGTTCTCGCCGTCATGCTGGGTCTTGCCGCTGGGCCCGTAGAGCAGGAAGAGAAAGTTCTCCGCATCGGGGTAGTCGGCGTTCCAGCCCAGCCAGAACACCTGGTACTTGCCCTTTCGGATCTTGTCCTGGAACTGGTTGTTGTCGGTGGCGCGCACCTCGAGCTGGACGTCCAGCTTGGCGAACTGGCGAACCACCCAGTCGATCTCGGGCTTGCGCTCGGGCGTGGGCGGGGCGTAGTAGTCGTAGTTCAGCACCAGGGGCTTACCGGTGCGGGCCTCGCGCCCGTTGGGGTAACCGGCCTCAGCCATCAGCTGGCGCGCCTCGTCGATGGTGCGTCGAACCGGCTTGCCGGTCTTGGGGTCGCCTACCCAGCGGTGGGTGATGGGGTTGAGCCCTTCTGGCGTGCCTTCGCGCGAGCCGAAGATGCCGGGCGGCAGCGGGCTCATGGCCGCGTCACCCGCCTTCTTGGGGAAGATGCGCGAGTACTCCTCCCAGTCGATGGCGATGCTGAGGGCTTGGCGCAGCTTGCGGTTGCGCGCCTGCTGCTCGGGCGTGCTGCCATTGCCGATGACCGGGTCCAGCATGTTGAAGGCGATGAAGTAGCTGTTGACGTCGGAACCTCGGTTGAGGCGGAAGCCCTTGGCCAGGTACTCTTGCCGCACCTCCTCGCTGTCCTGCATGGCCACCAGGTAGTCCATGCCGGTGTCGGTGCGCTCGAAAACCTCCACGTCGTAGAACCCCTGGCGGAACTTACCCTTCTGCGGCACGGCCTCACGTTCCACGGTGAAGACCATGCGGTCGATGAAGGGCATGGTCTTGCCGCAGTCATCCAGCAGACCGGACTCCTTGTCACCCGGCATACCCTCGCACGGGTAGGGCTCGCCGCGGTAATGCGGGTTGCGCACCATCACGTGGCGCCGGTCCTGCACAAACTCCGTCAGCATGTAGGGGCCGGTGCCCACCGGCCAGCGGTCCAGGCTCAAGCCCGCCGCGGCCATGCCCGGCTGGGCGTAGAAGGCATCGGCCTCCCACGGCACCGGGGCCGTGAAGGTCATCTGCATCCAGTAGCTCCACTGC
>CAISJH010000169.1 GCA_903885585.1 uncultured beta proteobacterium | reverse complement strand
GGGCCAGGGCAAACAGCGCCTCGCGCGAGCCGTTGACCGGCAGCACCTGGGTCATGGCGTTGACGTTCACGCCGTAACGGCGCTGCAGCCAGCCGGCTACAGCCTCGCGCAGGGCGGGCTCGCCAGCAGTCGCCGGGTAGCTGGACAAGCCCGACAGGGCGCCGACCAGGGCCTCTTCGATCAGCGGCGGGGTGGGGTGGCGGGGCTCACCGATGCCCAGGCTGAGGGGCTTGAGTCCCGCCGGTGGGGTGATGCCCTGCGTGAGTTCACGCAGGCGCTCGAAAGGGTAGGGGTGCAGCCGCTGAAGCAGGGGGTTCATGCGCCGGATTATCCCGGGCGGGCGCAGCTGAGGTGGGCCCTGTGTCCCGCAAGGCGTCGGGCGTCACAGACGCCCGACGCAGCCGGGCGCTCCACATTGGCAGGCCAACCGCCCTTCATGGTGCGTGGGGCCGTAGTTCACCGTGACCTCGTCGCCAGGCGCGATGTCCTTGACGGCGTAGAACTCCACCCGGCCGTTGTTGATGCACAGCCGGGCGTTCGGAGCGCAGGAGTGGTTGGTGTAGCGCATCGGGTCGCTGGAGCGGGTGAAGTCGATGGCCTTGCGAGCCGACAGCTCGACGATCATGATGCGCTCGCTGCGCGTGGCCCGGATGCGGGCCTCCTGCACGCTGATCGACTCGCCGCGGATTTCGCCGATTTTTCGGCGGGCCGGAATGGGCTCGCTGGCAAAGGCGCCCAGTCCGTCGATGGCGCTGGGGCGCACCTGGACGTCGTACTTCTGATACGACGGCCGAAGCGGTGACGACGACTCCGATCCGGGTGCGTGCTCGGGTGGGCTGGCGTGGACCATCAGACTTGGCCGGCCTTACGGTCTCCGTCCCGCAATTCCGCCGACATGGCGGCGGACGCCTGCCAGGCCCTTTCCATGGCGGCCTCAGCCGCCGCCAAGCCGCCGATGTCCTGTGAGAGTTCACGGGCGGTCTGGACTTGTCCCGTTTCCAGGCTGCGCGCCAGTTCGAGCAGGTCATGCCAGGGGCCGCTGCGATGCACCAAGGCGCTTTGAGCCTCCTCAGACAACCCCAAGGGCCTCAGCAGCTCTTCCATGGGTTCCTGCATCATGACGTCCAGCAGTGACAGCAGGCCGATCGTGTACAACGTTGCTGAAGGTGCCCATATCTCGGGTGCCAGACTTTCAAGGAAGTGCGCCCGTGTCAAGGCGATCTCCTGGAGCGCGACCGAAGTCGAACGCCCCTGGGTACTGGCCACCAGCAGAATCGTGAGCCATCGAAACAGGGCCTGACGTCCCAGAATCTGCAGGGCCTGATCCACCGAATCCACTTGGCGCTTCAAGCCCAACAGCGGGCTGTTGGCGTATCTCAGCAGCCGGTAAGTCAGGTCCACATCCGTGCGGATCTCTTCGCCCAGCAGCCTGGTGTCGGGCTCGTTCATCGCCCGGTTGATCAATCGGCACAGACGCTGCACGTTGGGTGAGAGAGTGCCTGACTCACGGCGCTCGCCTACCCGGTCAAACAGGCCCGTGGCCATCTCGAAGGGGCCCCGGATCGCGGCTTCCATGTCATCGATCGTTCGCAGGCCGGTCGCGATCAACTGGCAGCCTGGTGCAACCTTGCGGCAGGCCTGCGCTCGCTCCAGCAAGGCCCCCAGGCTCAGGCTCGTGGCATCCAGGACCACAAAGCTGGCGCCAACCCTGGGCAGTCCCAGGCTACCCAGCAACCCGCCCTGCGCGCGTAGCGTCTTGATCAGGGCGCCCTCATCAGGCGCCCTGTGCGTGGGATCTGCCAACGCGAACATCATGCCCGGCTTGACCCGATGGCTCGCGGTCAGTGAAGTCAGGGCCTCTGTTGGCACGATAGCCAGCGCCACCCGGCCAGACTCCGCGGTGCTGACCATGCCGTCCATCAGGGCGTCAAATGGGCCGCCGGAGGCAGGCGTCATGCCCGCAGGCACCGTCAGCGAAATCTCGAACCCCGCCAGGTGACCGCTTCGGTGAAGGAGGGGGCGTCTTTGCAGCTGACCGGTGGCGACGTGGCGTACTTCCTCAGCCGACTTCGCCGGTGCAGCCAACGTCGTGGCGTTGCCCGGCAACGCCCTCGCAGCATCAGTGGGCATCGCGCCCTGTTCTGGCGTGCCCGTCCTGAAAATCTTGCCTAGCCAGGAAGCCATCGGGAGCGACGAGTCCGTTGCAGAACGGCTGGCAGCCTACACGCTCTGTGCAGTTCCGCCCGGGAGTTGAACAGTGGGGGCCGGCTTCCAGCCCTTCTTGCGGTGCTCCACCGTCACGTAGGTGCGGATCCCGCCGCGCACGTACCAGTCGGCGTGGATGCGCGCAAAGCGCGGTGCGATGGCCTTGACGATGTCCGACAGGATGGCGTTGGTGACCTTCTCATGGAAGGCACCCTCGTTACGGTAGCTCCAGAAGTACTGCTTCAGGCTCTTGGTCTCCACGCAGTAGCGGTCGGCCACGATCTCGATCTGAAAGTGTGCAAAGTCCGGTTGCCCGGTCAGCGGGCACAGACAGGTGAACTCAGGGACGTCGAACCGGATCACGTAATCGCGCTCGGGCGCCGGGTTCTCGAAGGTGTCCAACTGGCGGCTGGGGGCGCTCGGGGGTGTGGCGGGCTTGCGGCGTTCGGTCCGGGTGGGCATGGGTGTGGGGCGCGTCAGATGGCGCTGCGGTGTCTTCCGAAAAGGGTCGCGATGGTATCATCAAGTCGGTTTTCAGCCGATGGAGTCGGGCGCCGAAACGCGCTTGATTTCTCAATCAAATCAATGGCTTAGAGTTTTTCTGGTCGGGGCTGTTTCCGATCCTTGCAACCCCATCCATGCGCCTGAACCAGATCAAGCTCTCGGGCTTCAAGTCCTTCGCTGAGCCCACCACCTTCCAGCTCCCGGGCCAGTTGGTCGGCGTGGTCGGCCCCAACGGTTGCGGCAAGTCCAACATCATGGATGCGGTGCGCTGGGTGCTGGGCGAGAGCAAGGCCAGCGAGCTGCGTGGCGAGTCCATGCAGGACGTCATCTTCAACGGCTCGGGCCAGCGCAAGCCGGCCAACCGCGCCAGCGTGGAGCTGGTGTTTGACAACGCCGATGCCCGGGCCGGCGGCCAGTGGAACAGCTTCAGCGAGATCGCGGTGCGGCGCGTGCTCACGCGGGACGGCACCAGCAGCTACTACATCAACAGCCAGCCCGTGCGCCGGCGCGATGTGCAGGACGTCTTCCTGGGCACCGGCCTGGGCCCGCGGGCCTACGCCATCATCGGCCAGGGCACCATCAGTCGCATCATCGAGTCGCGCCCTGAAGAACTGCGCCTGTTTCTGGAAGAGGCTGCGGGCGTTTCCAAGTACAAGGAGCGCCGCCGCGAGACCGAGAACCGCCTCAAGGACACGCGGGAGAACCTCACTCGCGTGGACGACATCCTGCGCGAGCTCAACGCCAACCTGGACAAGCTCGAGCAGCAGGCCGAGGTGGCGCAGCGCTACCGCAGCCTGCAGGACCAGGGCACGCTGAAGCTGCACCAGTTGTGGTTCCTGAAGCACCGCGACGCTGCGAGCGAGGAGGCCCGGGTGCGGCAGGCAGCGGCTGACGCCGCCACGGCGCTGGAGTCGCGCCTCGCGGGCCTGCGCCATGTGGAGGCGGAACTCGAGACCGTGCGTCAGGCGCACTACGCGGCGGCCGATCGGCTGCACCTCGCCCAAGGCGCCTTGGCCGACGCCGCGCTGGAGGTCAGCCGGCTGGAGGAGCGCATCCGCTACGTGGTGGAGAGCCGCCAGCGCGTGGAGCAGCGCATGGCCGATCTGCGCGCCCAGCAAGCGCTGTGGGCGCAGCGGCAGGACGATGCACAAGCCGAGCTGGACGGCATTGCCGCCGAGATCGAGGCCGCGCAGGAGCAGGGTGAGCTGCTCGAAGCCCAGGCCCAGGAACAGGCCGATGGCCTGCCCACCCTGGAGGACGCCGTGCGCTCCGCGCAAGGCGTGGCGAACACGCAGCGCGCTGCTGCCGGCCAGGTGCAACAACAGATCCAGGTGCTGGCCGCAGAAAGCCGCAGCATCGAGGAGCAATCCCGCCAGTTGCAGTCCCGGCGCGACAAGCTGGCCGGTGAGCGCCACGGCTTGGCGCGGCCCGACCTGGCTCGGCTGGACGAGCTCAAGCGCGACGCCGATGCCGCGGCCCAGCACCATGCGGTGGCCGAAGGCCGACTGCAGGAGTTGCAGGATGAGGTGCCGCAGCTGGACGAGCAGCGCCGTGCCCAGCAAGAAGCAGCCAACCGGGAAGCGGCGCGCCAGTCCGAGCTGGCGGCACGACTGGAAGCGCTGCGCGCCCTGCAGGAGAAGGTGCAGACCGAGGGCAAGCTCAAGCCTTGGCTCGCTCGCCATGGGCTGGACAGCCTGCAGGGCCTGTGGACCCGGGTGCATATCGAGCCGGGTTGGGAGACCGCGCTGGAGTCGGCCCTGCGCGAGCGCCTGAGCGCCCTGGAGGTGGGCCGCTTGGACACAGTGCGCGCCTTCGCGCAGGACGTGCCCCCCGCCCGGCTGGCGTTCTACAGCCCGCCTGCGGCCGTGGCGCCCGACGAGCACCGCACCCTGCCGCGCCTGGCCGATCTGCTTCGCTTGGGTGACGCCAGCCTCAGGGCCTTGCTGTCGGATTGGCTGGAGGGGGTCTACACCGCATCGAGCCTGGAGCAGGCGCTGGCTGAGCGCGCGCGGTTGACACGCGGCGAGGTCATCATGACCCGCGAAGGTCACGCTGTTTCGCCGTTTGCCGTGACGTTCTACGCGCCCGACTCCGAGCAGGCCGGCATGCTGGCGCGGGCCCAGGAGATCGAGAACCTGGACCGCTCGCTCAGGGGTCAGCAGCTCATTGCTGACGAGGCTCGCACGGCGTTGGTGCGGCTGGACGCCGCCTACACCGAGGCCAACCAGCGTCTGGTGGGGGCCCGCCGAGATGCCGCCGAGTCGCAGTCGCGTGCGCACCAGTTGCAGGTGGAGTGGATGCGTCTGGCCCAGCAGGCCGAGGCCGCTCAGGCCCGCCGCGGGCAACTGGACGATGAACTGGCCGAGGTGGACGCCCGTCTGGAGGAGTTGCAGGAGCGCCGCGCCACGGGCGAAGCCCGCTTCGAGGAGTTGGACCTTTCCCTGGCTGAGGCCCAGGAGCGCCACGCCCAGCTGGAGGAGGCCGTGATCGACGCCGAGCGCGTGCTGTCAGACGCCCGGGAGCAGCAACGCTCGCTGGAGCGCCAGTCGCAGGAGGCGCAGTTCCAGGTCCGCGCGCTGGCCGCTCGGCGGGGCGAGTTGCAGCGCGTGATCGAGACGGCCGCGCAGCAGATGGACAACAGTGCCCAGGCGGGCACCCAGCTCGAGATGGAACTGGGCGCGCTCAACGATGCGGCCGCCCAGGCCGGCCTGCAGACGGCCCTGGCGCTGAAGCTCGAGCGCGAACAGCAGCTGGGCGCCGTGCGCAGCGAGTACGACGACTTGACTGCCCGACTGCGCAGCGGCGACGAGCGCAGGCTGGAGGCCGAGCGCAGCCTGGAGCCCCTGCGCGAGCAAATCACCAAGCTGCAGCTGGAAGTGCAAGCGGCGCAATTGGGCGGCGCGCAGTACATGGAGCAGCTGCAGGCGGCGTCGGTCGACCTGGAGGCCCTGGCGCGCTCTGTCGAGGAGGGCAGCGTGCGCCTTTGGGGCCTGCAGGGTGAGATCGACCGCATTCAGCGTGAGATCGCCGCCTTGGGCGCGGTCAACCTGGCGGCGCTGGACGAGCTCACCGCCTCGCGCGAGCGCAAGACCTTCCTGGACGCGCAGAACGCCGACCTGCTGGATGCCATTGGCACGCTGGAAGACGCCATCCGCAAGATCGACCTCGAAACGCGTGATCTGCTGCGCCAGACCTTCGAGCAGGTCAACGGGCACTTCGGACGCATGTTCCCCAGCCTCTTCGGCGGTGGGGCGGCGCGCCTGGTCATGACCGGTGATGAGATCCTGGACGCCGGCGTGCAGGTCATGGCGCAGCCCCCGGGCAAGAAGAACTCCACCATCCACCTGTTGTCCGGTGGTGAGAAGGCGCTGACGGCCATCGCACTCGTCTTTGCCATCTTTCAGCTCAACCCGGCGCCTTTCTGTCTTCTCGACGAGGTGGACGCGCCGCTGGACGATGCCAACACCGAGCGCTATGCGCGGCTCGTCAGCGAGATGAGCCGGGCCACCCAGTTCCTGTTCATCAGCCACAACAAGATTGCCATGGAGATGGCCCAGCAGTTGATTGGCGTGACCATGCAGGAGCAGGGCGTCTCGCGCATCGTGGCCGTGGACATGGAGTCGGCTGTGGGCATGGTGGAGGCCGCATGAGGCAGGAGGAATCGGCATGGATCTGACCACGGCACTGGCCGCCCTGGGGGTGTTGGTGTTGGGGGGAATCGGTGTGCAGGCCTGGTGGTCGGCCCGGCGCTCGCAGCCGCGCAAGGCGCCTGGCCTGGCGGTGGGGGCGGCAGGAGAGGAGAGCGCCCGCCAGGATCCGACCCTCGGCGCCCTGGAGTCCCATGACGATGCGGCGTCCTCGCTGGGTGGCGAAGGCCCGTCACTGGCGCCTGGGGCAGCGCACCCGGTACTCCCAGGTTCCAACCGGTTGTCGTCGCTTCGCCCGGCGGCGCGGCTGGACGCCTTGATCGACGCCATCGTGCCCTTGACGATGGAGTCTGCCGTGACCGGAGACCTGGCCGTTGCGCACCTGCCTGCCAGCTGGCGCGCCGGCAGTAAGCCCTTGTACGTGGAGGGCTTGAATGTGGCCACCCAGGTTTGGGAGCAGCCGGTGCATGGCCAGAGCTACAGCGAGTTCCAGGCCGGGGTGCAACTGGCCAACCGAGCTGGCGCCCTGAATGAGATCGAGTACTCCGAGTTTGTCCACAAGATCGAGGCCTTTGCCGAGGCCGTCGGTGCCATGGCCGACTTCCCCGACATGCTCGAAGTCGTGGCGCGAGCCAAGGAGCTGGACGCCTTCGCGCAGCCGCTGGATGCGCAGCTGAGCCTGATGCTGCGGGCGCGCTCGGTGGCCTGGTCTCTGGGCTACGTGCAGCAGACGGCGGCCCGCCATGGCTTCATCCCGGGGGTTCTGCCTGGTCGCATGGTATTGCCAGGCGCCCAGGATGGTGACCCTCCCGTGCTGGTGTTGTCCTTTGACGCGCAGGTGGCGCTGGCGGATGATCCCCAGGATGCCGCCCTGCGCGAGGTGCAGCTCAGCCTGGACGTGGCGCAGACGGAGGAGGCTGCCGAGCCCTTCCCCGCTTGGCACCGCGCGGCCACCGCCTTGGCCAGTGACATGGACGGCTGGCTGGTGGACGACCAGGGGCGCGCCGTGACGCTGCATGCCTTCGATGAGATCGGCAAGGAGCTGCAGGTGCTCTACCGCACCCTGGAGTCGCGTGACCTGGCCGCTGGCTCGCCGGCGGCGCGCCGGCTGTTCAGCTGAGGCGTTGAGATGCCAGCCACTTTGACTGGCGTGTTGGCGGTCGCTTGACCTGTTGCCAGACCGGAGTACCGGCGTGAGCCACACCCCCGACCTCTTCGACCAGGCTCCCGCCGCCCCGGAGCCTTCGGCCACGGCACGCCGCGCGGCCGAATTGCGCGCGCTGCTGCACCGTCACGCCCACCTGTACTACGTGCTTGACGCGCCCGAGTTGCCCGATGCGGCCTACGACGCGATGTTCCAGGAGCTGCAAGCCCTGGAAGAGGTCGATCCTGCGCTGCGGACGCCCGACTCGCCCACCCAGCGTGTGCTGGGCCGGGTGCTGGATGGGTTTGAGCCGGTACGCCACGCCGTACCCATGCTCAGCATCCGCACCGAGACGGACACCACGGATGCCGGCGCACGGGCCTTCGACGCCCGGGTGCGGCGCGAACTGGGCTGGGCCGAGGCTGAACCGCCAGTCGACTACGCCGTGGAGCTGAAGTTTGACGGTCTGGCGCTCAGTCTGCGCTACGAGCAGGGCGTGCTGGTGCGTGCCGCTACCCGGGGTGACGGCGAGACAGGCGAGGACGTCACACAAAACATCCGCACCATCGGGCAGGTCCCGCTGCGGCTGTTGACCGCGCCAGGCGTGCAGGCGCCGCCGGTATTGGAGGTGCGTGGCGAGGTCTACATGCGGCGCGACGATTTCGAACGCCTGAACGAGCGCCAGCGCGAGCGCGGCGACAAGACTTTCGTCAACCCGCGCAACGCCGCCGCCGGCGCCGTGCGCCAGTTGGACCCGGCCATCGCCGCGCAGCGCCCCTTGAGCTTCTTTGCCTACGGGCTGGGCGAGATTGCCGGCTGGGCCGTGCCCGAGCGGCACTCCCAGGTGCTGGATGCGTTGGCGGCCTTTGGCTTGCCGGTGTGTGCTGACCGGGCGGTGGTCCAGGGCGCCGACGGCCTGGTGGCCTTCCACGAGCGCATCGCTGCTGTGCGCGACGGCCTACCCTTTGACATCGATGGTGTGGTCTACAAGGTCGACCGCCTGGAGCTTCAGCGCCAGCTCGGCTTTGTCACGCGCGAGCCCCGCTGGGCGGTGGCGCACAAGTACCCGGCCCAGGAGCAGATAACGCGGCTCAATGGCATCGAGATCCAGGTGGGCCGCACCGGCAAGCTCACGCCCGTGGCCAAGCTGGAGCCGGTGTTCGTGGGGGGCACGACGGTCAGCAACGCCACGCTGCACAACGTCTTCGAGCTGCGGCGCAAAGGCGTGCGCGTGGGCGACACCGTCATCGTGCGCCGAGCCGGCGATGTGATTCCGGAGGTGGTTGGCCGGGTGCCGGGTGTGCGCACGGGCTACGTGCCCAACTTCCACATGCCGCGGCAGTGCCCTGTCTGCGCCAGCGAGGTGCTGCGCGAAAAGGGCGCCATCGACCATCGCTGCTCCGGCGGTCTCTTCTGTGCTGCCCAGCGCAAACAGGCGCTGCTGCACTTTGCTGGCCGCCGGGCGATGGACATCGAGGGTCTGGGTGACAAGCTGGTGGATCAGCTCGTGGATGGTGGGTTGGTACGCACCTTGCCCGAGCTCTACACCCTGGGCCTGGCCAAACTCTCGGCGCTGGACCGCATGGCCGACAAGAGC
>CAISJH010000168.1 GCA_903885585.1 uncultured beta proteobacterium | reverse complement strand
GCCTCGACCCGCTGCAGGTCGACCCGGTGGTCGGGGTGGCCGACCTTGAGCTTGATGCCGCCAATGCCGGCGTCACGCGATATCGCCACGTTCTCCAGCACCTGTTCCAGCGGCGTGTGCAGAAACCCGCCCGAGGTGTTGTAGCAGCGCACCGAATCCCGGTGAGCCCCCAGCAGCTTGGCCAGTGGCAGCCCCGCCCGGCGGGCCTTCAAGTCCCACAGGGCCATGTCAAATGGGGCAATGGCTTGCGTGGTCAGGCCGCTGCGCCCCATGCTGGCGCCGGCCCACAGCAGCTTGGTGAACAGGCGCTGGATGTCGTTGGGGTCTTCGCCGATCAGGTGCTCGGCCAATTCACAGGCGTGGGCGTAAAGGCCCGGGCCGCCGGCACGCTTGGAGTATCCAAAGCCCACCCCCTGATGGCCCTCACGGGAGGTGATCTCTGCAAAGACGAACGCGATCTCCGTCATGGGTTTTTGTCGGCCGGTCAGCACCTTGGCATCGCTCACTGGCGTGGCCAGCGGCAGCCGCACCAGGGACAGTGCCACATGAGCGATCCGGTCGCCTTGATTGGCAGCGCTGGACTTCGAGGCATCGATGGCATTTGCGTAGCTCACGCGGTCTGCGGCGCGCTGGGCCAACGCTCGGGCAGCCGTGTCTTGGGGTTCTGCGGTTGTCTTTGCCATGAAGATGCGCGTGAATGCTCGGGTTACGACGAATTGAAACGCCAATGTATCAATGCAGACTCCAAGCTTTGGAGCTTTTCCGGCCCGCGTGAGCGGGCTGGGATGCTGCATGGGCTCGCGACGCTGTCGCAAAGCGAACCGTGGGCTTGGCCTATCCCGCACACCCCTGGAGGAGATTGACGATGAGCAAGATGCACCCCCTGTTTCCCCTTTTGCTGGCTGGGCGATGGGCGGCCCGGCATGTGCGCAGCTGTTGCAGGATGCTGTGCTTGTTGTCAGGCTTGGTGGCTGCCGTGATGGCCACAAGTGCACCGGCAGCGGCGCAGGAGGCCTGGCCGAACCGCCCCGTCAAGCTGGTGAGCCCCTTCCCGGCGGGGGGGACCAGCGACGTGATGGCGCGCATGCTGGCCCAGGGGCTGTCGCGCGAGCTTGGTCAACAGGTGATCGTGGAGAACGTCGGTGGCGCTGGCGGCACGATCGGCACCTTGCGCGCGTTGCAAGCGCCGGCAGATGGCTACACCCTGATCCAGACCGGCGTGGGCCAGAACGCGGTGGCCCACGGCCTGGACCCCAAGCTGGCCTACGACTCGATGCGTGACTTCATCCACCTCAGCCAGGTGCACACCGGGCCGAATGTGCTGGTGGTGCATCCGGACCAACCCTTCAAGACCTTCCAGGAGCTGGTGGGCTACATCCGCAAGAACCCCGGAAAGATGAACTATGGCTACACGCATGCGGCCAGCGGCCACATGGCCATGGAACTGCTCAAGCAGGTGGGCGGTGAGAACGGCCGGCCCCTGTTCATCGTGGGCATTCCCTACCGCGGGGGCGGCCCGATGATGCAGGACTTGCTGGGGGGCCAGATCCCGATGATGTTCATCAATCAGGACGTGGCCTTGCCCCATGTGCGCGCGGGCAAGTTGCGTGCCCTGGCTGTGACCAGCCTGGAGCGCAACCCGCTTTATCCCGATGTGCCCACCATCGCTGAGACCGGAGTCAAGGGCTATGAAGCCTTGTCCTGGAGCGGGCTGTCGGTGCACCGCAGTACGCCCAAGCCCATCGTCGACAAGCTCGAGGCGGCGGTTCGCAAGATCATGGGCAGCGCCGAGATTCGTCAGCGCATGGAGTCTGTGGGTTTCGTGGTGCCGCCCCAGGGCTCCGAGCCCTACACGCGCTTCGTCAAGAGCGAGTTGGACCTGTGGACGCGGGTCATCAAGACTGCAGGCATCAAGGCGGAGTAAGTGCGCGCCATGTCCCAGCCAGATCCAAAGCCTGTCCGCAGGCTCCCGCAAGACCTGCGCAGCGCGCGCTGGTTCGCGCCTGACGACTTTCGCTCCTTCGGCCACCGCTCGCGCGTGATGCAGATGGGCTACGCCCCGGCCGACTGGGTGGGCAAGCCGGTGATCGCCATCGTCAACACCTGGAGCGACGCCAACCAGTGCCACGCGCACTTCAAGCAGCGGGTGGAGGACGTCAAGCGCGGTGTGCTGCAGGCGGGGGGATTCCCGCTGGAGTTGCCGGCCATCTCGCTGAGCGAGTCCCTGGTCAAGCCGACCACCATGCTGTACCGCAACTTCCTGGCCATGGAGACCGAGGAGCTGCTGCGCAGCCACCCGGTGGACGGCGCGGTGCTGATGGGCGGCTGCGACAAGACCACGCCCGGCCTGCTGATGGGCGCGCTGACCATGGACCTGCCCTGCATCTATCTTCCGGCCGGCCCCATGCTGCGCGGCAACTGGCGTGGGCAGGTGCTGGGCTCGGGCAGTGACGCCTTCAAGTACTGGGACGAGCGCCGCGCCGGCCGCTTGAGCGAGGAAGCCTGGCACGAGATGGAGGCCGGCATCGCCCGCAGCCACGGCACCTGCATGACCATGGGCACGGCCGCCACCATGATGGGCATTGCCGAGGCCATTGGCATGACGCTGCCGGGGGCGAGTTCCATTCCCGCGGCGGACGCCGGCCACGTCCGCATGAGCGCCGAATGCGGACGCCGCGTCGTGGAGATGGTGTGGGAGGACCTGAAACCTTCCCGTGTGCTGTCGCCCGCCAGCTTTGCCAACGGCATCGCCACGGCCATGGCCATGGGCTGCTCCACCAACGCCATCATCCACCTGGTGGCCATCTCGCGCCGCGCCGGCCACCCCGTGACGCTGGACGACTTCGACGCCGCCAGCCGCCACGTGCCGGTGATTGCCAACATCCGGCCCAGCGGCGATCGGTACCTGATGGAGGACTTCTTCTACGCCGGCGGCCTGCGTGCGCTGCTGGAGCGCATGGGCCCACACCTGGACCGCTCGGCACTCACCGTGAATGGGCGCACCATCGGCGACAACGTGGCGGGTGCGGAAGTCTTCAACGACGACGTGATCCGCCCGCTGGACCGGCCCATCTATGCCGAAGGCGCGCTGGCCGTGCTGCGCGGCAACATCGCCCCGGATGGCGTGATCATCAAGCCCAGCGCCTGCGCTCCGCACCTGCTGCGGCACACGGGCCGTGCCCTGGTCTTTGACGACTACCCGTCACTGAAGAAGGCCGTGGACGACCCCGACCTGGACGTCACGGGCGACGACGTGCTGGTGCTGCGCAACGCCGGCCCCAAGGGCGCGGGCATGCCCGAGTGGGGCATGCTGCCCATCCCCACCAAGCTGCTCAAGCAGGGGGTGAAGGACATGCTGCGCCTGTCGGATGCGCGCATGAGTGGCACCAGCTACGGCGGCTGCCTGCTGCACTGCGCGCCCGAGGCGGCCGTGGGCGGCCCGCTGGCGCTGGTGCGCACAGGCGACCGCATCACCGTGGACGTGCCGGCGCGGCGCATCCACCTGGAGATCGACGAGGCCGAGTTCGAGCGTCGTCGGGCCGCCTGGCAGGCCCCGCCGCCGCGCTACGAGCGCGGCTACGGTTGGATGTTCGGCCGCCACATCCTGCAAGCCGACCAGGGCTGCGACTTTGACTTTCTCGAAGCCAGTTTCGGCGCGCCTGTGCCGGAACCTGACATCTTCTGACCGCTTGAATCCGAAGGTCTGAAAGGGCCCGCCCATGAATCCGCAAACCCGAGAACGCCTGCTGGGCGTGAGCACCGCCACGCTGTGCACAGCGCTGTTCAAGCGCGGCCTGCGCAATCAGTTCATCCAGGACGTGCGGCCGCTGAACCCTGGCCTGCCCAACATGGTGGGTGAGGCCTACACGCTGCGCTACATCCCGGCTCGCGAGGATCTGAACCCGATCTCGGTGTTTCAGGACCGCGCGCACCCGCAGCGCAAGGCGGTGGAGGAGTGCCCACCCGGGGCCGTCTTTGTGGTGGACAGCCGCAAGGACGCGCGCGCGGCCTCGGCCGGTGCCATCCTGGTGACGCGGCTGATGATGCGCGGCGCGGCCGGCATCGTCACCGACGGCGGCTTTCGCGACAGCCCGGAGATCGCGCGCCTGCCGTTCCCCGCCTACCACCACCGGCCCAGCGCCCCCACCAACCTCACGCTGCACCAGGCGCTGGACATCAACGTGCCGATTGGCTGCGGCGACGTGGCGGTGTGGCCGGGTGACGTGGTGGTGGGCGATGCCGAAGGCGTGGTGGTCATCCCCGCGCACCTGGCGGATGAGCTGGCCGCTGAAGGCGTGGAAATGACGGCCTTCGAGGATTTCGTGACCGAGCGCGTGCAGGCCGGCCAGTCCATCCTGGGTCTGTACCCACCCACCGAGGAGGCCAACCGAGTGGCGTTCGAAGCCTGGCGGCGCGAGCGCGGGCGCTGAGGGTGAGGTGCGGCCACGGGCGGCGCATGTGCCGGATGCTGCAAGCCGGTTTTTTGGCATCGATGCAGGCAGGTCAGAACCTGAGCCCCCGAAAGCGGCGGGCCTACACTCACCCAGCGCAGTACCGCTGCCCACAGGGCACGGGACTTTCCGCTCGCGCGCCACGGCAGGACAGACCTGGCTCGGTGTCGTGCGGCCCGACGTTGTGATGGAGCCCCGCCATGCCCACCCTCTTCAACCCCGAGCAACGTGCAGCCTACGAGCGCGACGGCTATGTGCTGGTGCGCGCGCTGTTCGACCCCGAGGAGATCGCTGCCCTTCGAGAAGCGATCGAGAAGGATCCACAGCTGCACGCCAGCCTTTACGACCGCAAGGACTCGCAGGGCAAGGCCACCCGAATGGCCACCTGGAACCACCCGGGCGACAGCGTGTACGGACTGGCGGCGCGCTCATACCGTGTGGTGGACACCATGGAAGACATGCTGGGTGGCGAGGTCTACCACTACCACTCCAAGCTCACCGCCAAAGAGCCCTTTGAGGGCGGCGCGTGGGAGTGGCACCAGGACTACGGGTACTGGTACCACAACGGCTGCATGTTCCCTTACATGGCCAGCGTGATGGTGGCGCTGGACCGCACCACGCGCGAGAACGGCTGCCTGCAGGTGCTGCGCGGCTCCCACCACGCCGGGCGCGTGGACCACGGCGTGCTGCCGGGAGAACAGGTTGGCGCGGAGCCCCGGCGGGTGCAGGAAATGCTCGAGCGCTTGGAGCGCGTGTACGTGGAGATGGAGCCGGGCGACGGCCTGTTCTTCCACAGCAATGTCATGCACCGCTCCGACCAGAACCGCTCGCCTGATCGGCGCTGGACCGTGCTGTTCTGCTACAACGCCGCGCGCAATGACCCGTACCTGGACCACCATCACCCGCGCTACACGCCGCTGTCCAAGGTGGACGACGGCGCCGTGCGGGCCGCAGGGCTGCGCTTTGCCGACGCTGACGACAACTTCTTCCGCAAGACCTTTGCCAACCCACCTGAGCTGGGCAAGCGCTATGAGCAGGCCGCCGCAACGGACCACGGCCCGCGGGATGGCGCAGGTTTGGCGGCGCCGGACCGTTCAGACTGAACGGTCGGAGCGCGGGCGCCGAGTCAGGGCTTCCTGGGTGGCGCTGCAGGGGGCCCAGGCTGCGCCGGTGGCCGCTGGCCAGGCAGCTGGTCAAAGCGCCAGGTCCAGATCAGGTCCAGCGAGTTTTCCAGGCCGCTCTGCGCGCGCAGCGTGAAGCGCTGGGCCACCCGGTAGATCAGCTGGAAGGTGCCCGCCGTGGCGTTGACGCTGCGCTCGTAGCCGGCGTACCAGTTGCGGCTGAGCTGCTTGCCC
This sequence comes from uncultured beta proteobacterium, assembly GCA_903885585.1. GTDB lineage: Bacteria > Pseudomonadota > Gammaproteobacteria > Burkholderiales > Burkholderiaceae_C > Rubrivivax. The sequence continues at coordinate 26,505 of CAISJH010000168.1, read as the reverse complement.
AGGCTGATCACGGTCTCCCGGGCGTCGCCCTCACCCTGGCGCAGCGACAGATCGTCGATGCCGAAGGCGCGCAAGAAGGAGTCTGTAGGGGCTTCACCCTCACCGGCCAGCAGCGCCACCGCAGCGCGCTGCAGCACCGCGGTGTCGGTGCGTGCAAGGCCCTCTGAACCCCGGCCCAGCAGCAGCCAGGACAGCTTGTCGGTCTCGCCCATCTCCGGCTCGCTGAACAGGCGGGCACGAGGAGCCTGTGGGGTGCCGCTGACGGCCACGCCCACACGGATGTCGGTGTTGGGCCGCAGGGCCACGATGTCCAGGCGCGGGGTGTCCACCTGCCCGGTGAAGGCGACGATGCCGCGCTCGATCTCCAGTTTCTGCCCATAGGCTGCGTAGGTGCCGCCTTGTGTGCGTACCGTGCCGTGAACTGCCAGGCGTCCGCCCGGGGTCGTGAGCTTGAGCTCACCCTGCAACGCGGTGTCCAGGCCGCGTCCGCGCAGCCGCAGCTTCTTGCCCAGGTCCACGTCCAGGTTGACGCTGGATTGGCGTACCAGGCGGGGCACGGTGGGCGGTTCAGCCCTCGCTGTGGCCGCCGGGGCGTCGCGCGGTCCGCGGACTCGGACATCGTCGTCCAGGGCGGGCGCGTCCCTGGAGGCCAGGTCGAACAGACCGCTGTCGATCAGCACACGCCCGTCCAGCTTGAGCTGGTCAGGCCTCAGCGCCAGCACGGCCTGGCCGCTGGCCACCAGCTGCCGGTCCAGGCGACCCAGCACGCGGAACGTCTCGGCGCGCACTTGCACGCGGGCACTCGGCTGGGCCCCGAACTCACCCACCCCCTCGCCCGTGATGCGCCCATCGCCACTGCGCAGCGACAGGCGCTCGATGCGCGCTGTCTCTCCTTGCAGCACGACCTTCAGCTCACCGTCGCTGTAGTCCACGCCTTGCAGCAGGTTGCGCACCCCAACGCTGCGGGCGCTGAGGTCGCCTGTCAGCTGCGGTGCACCAAATCGCCCGCCCAGGGTGGCGGTACTGGCCACCTCGCCCTGGATGCGCCATCCGGCGGGTGTCCAGCCAGACCACACGCCGAGATTGGGCACACGCGCCTGCACGCTGCCTGACAGCGCGGCCTGCTCGTCAGGCCAGCGCGCGGCGGGGTCGGTGCCCAGCTGCACGGCGCCAGAGATTTCGCCCACGCTGCGCCCCACGAAACGCGGCGCCAGGGACCACAGGCCGTCCCGGGCCTGCAGCGTGAGGTCCACGGTGCTGATGCCCAGCGGCTGCACCTGGCCCGACTCCACCACCTGCAGGTCGCCATCATGGCGCTGCAGGCTCACCTCCGCCTCAAAGCGCTCGGCGGCACGCACGCGCATGCGCGCGCTCAGGCGCAGGTCTCCTGTCCACTGCAGGCCGGTCTCGGCTCGCTGCAGCCAAGGTGCGAGTGCGAAGGGCAGCACGTCGGCCTGCCACTGGAAGTCGGGCCGGTCGGCGCGCGAGGGGTCGCGCAACTCGTAGCGGGCCTCGTCCCACTTCAGGCGCAGACCGGTGGCCAGCGTGGCCTGGCCGGCCTCCAGGCGCAGGCTGCGCAGCCTGCGCTCGGCATCAAAACGCAGCTCACTGCGCACGTCGCTGGCGTCCAGCCAGGCACGCTCCTGTGCGGCATCTGCCGCCAGGCGCGGCGCGTTGGGGGTGGTGCCGTTCGGGTTCCACACGCCAGCTTCCAGGCGCTTGACGGTGCCCGTCCAGCGGCCACCGCCGCCTGCCTCGGCGGCCCAGCCGCCCTCAACGCTCACGCGGGCCTGGGTGCCGGCCCCGGCGGGCAGCTCCAGCACGCGCTCCAGCACTTGCGGCGGGCGCAGTGGCAAGGCCAGGTCCAGGCTGGCGACGTGCTGGCGCAGGGTGCCGCGCAGGTCGCCGCGCAGCCTTGCCACCCGGTTCGGTCCGAACGAGGCGTCCTGCAACTGGCCGGTGATTGCCAAAGGCTCGCTGTCCTGGCCGCTCCACTGCCAGCGCGCCTCTCCCCGGGCGATGGCGTACTCGCTGCTCTTCAAGCCCTCTATGAGCACCTCGCCCTCGGTGCCCAGGTCGGGCCAGCGCCCGGATGCCGACACCTTGGCCTCCAAGCGGCCGGCCTGCGGCATCCATCCCGCGGCCTCGGGCCACAGCGCCGACAGCGGGGCCAGCTCACCCAAGGCGACGCCAGAGACTTGTACCTGCCAGCGGTCTGAAGTTCCGCCTCCTGCGGGGTCGCCCTGACCGGTGACGGTGAACTGGTTGCGGCCCAGGCGCAACTCACCCTGCAGCTGGCTGCGCTCACTGGGGGCGGCGGCAGGGCTCTGCGCCAGCCTAAGGCGGCCCGAGGCTGCCACGCCCGACACTCGCGAGGCTCCCAGCTCCACCTGCGCACTACCCTGCAGAGTTTGCAGCCATTGCAGCGCCGAGGCGCCTGTGCGCCAGGCCGGGGCCAGAACGTCCACGCTCCACTGGCCGTTCAACCGGTGGGGACCCTTGCGCCAAGCGGCGGAGGCCACACCCGGTATCCAGGGCGCGGGGTCGAACTCGACGATCTGGCCATGGCTGCGGACCTGCCAGGCGCCCGCGGCCGTGGGGGTGACCGTGCCACTGAGCTGGGCCCGCGCTGCCCCTGCCTCGGCCAGCAGTTGGCGCAACTGGACCTCCTGGGGTTTGATGCTGCCGTCCAGCGTGAGGGTGGTGCGCTGGCCCAGGCCCTCCAGGGCCCCGTTGAGCGCACCCTGGACCTCCACCGTCCAAGGCGTGGCCGAACCTGCTTTCTTTGCTGCGCCGCCGCCGTGGGGTAGGGCCACCCCCAGCAACCCCAGTTGCAGCGGACCCGACAGGGTCATGGCCGGGGCGCGAGCGTCCAGCCACTGGGGCTGGATATCGCTGGCCACCCCCTTGATGCGCAGTTCCGTGTCTTTCCAGGTTCCGCTGCTGCGCCACTGGCCGGCAGCGCGCTGCGAGCCGCCCAGATCCAGATCCAGATGCCGGATCTCCACCGTGCCCGGGGCGTCGATGCGGGAGCGCACCTCCAGGTGCAGCCGCCGCACGGGCAGGCGCGTATCGGTCCACGCGCCCGCCGCAGCGTTGTCCAGCACGATGTCGGCCTGGACGGGCTGGTTCAGTGCCAGGCTCTGCACTGCGGCGCGGCCGGTCAGCCGCGTGACTGGCAATCTGCTGCTGAGCTGCGCCAGATCCAGCGCTTGCAGTGTGAGGTCCACGGTGCCCAGCGGCCATGTGGCGAAAGGCTTGATCTGCGCCTTGCCCTGCAGGGCGGGCTTCAGCCCCTCGCCCAGCGTCGGCGCCTGCACCCGTGCCTGCAAGTCCAGCGTCTGCAGGGGCCCGCGGGCCGAGAGGTCGGCCTCCCAGGCCTCCGCCCCTGTGCCTGCCACCGCCAACTGCGCCTGGGCCTCAAAGGGCCGCAGCGTGGCGATGCGGGCCTGGCCTTGCGCCTTGATTTCGTCCCACAGGAATACGAGCTCGTCCACGCGGTGCAGGGTGCCTTGTTGTGCCCCCAGCTCCAGCCTGCCGCTCACTTCACGCCAGGCGGGCAGCCGGTCCACTTCCAGCCGCCCCACGCGCACTTGCTGCACGCGCAGCTCAAAGGGCAGCGCCAGCGAGGCAGGCACAGGGACGGCCCGGCCGGTGGCGGGGCCCGTGTCCACCACCACGCGCCGGGCCTGCAGTGTTTGCGTCTGCACCCCTACCCAGGTATCTGCGCGCAACCACCAGCGCCATTGGGCACCGGTCCAACGAAGCTCCTCAATGTCCAGGCTCTGACGGCCCTGGTCCCAGCGGTAGAGCACTCGCTCAGCGGAGAACTCCGGGCCCAGCAGCGCGCCTCGCGGCGCTGTGACCTGCAGGCCGGGCACGCCTGTCAGCAGCCAGGCCGTGCCGCGCTCGTTGTGCAGCACCGCCCACAGGGCCAGCACGCCAGCCAGAGGCAGCCCTACCGCCGCGGCCAGCAGCACCCGCCAGGCCTGGCGAGCGAGACCCAGCCTCAAGGCCGGTGCCGCGTTCCCGGCCGATGGCCGGGACCCTGGGGGCCTGGGTGCGGGCTCGGTCGGTGTCGGCTCGGACATGGAGCGGATTGTCCCTCGCCCGCTCAGCGTGGAGTGCGGCTGCTCAGGTCGCGCGTGCTCAGGTTCGCCAGATGCGCGGAGGGTGGGCGTCCAGGCCCCAGGCCTCGCGGCGCCAGGCGGCCCGCACGGCGCACATCCATCGCATGGCCGGCTCTACCCAGTCGGCCAGCGCCCGGGCCACCACCACGTGAGGCAGCGGGCTCGTCACACCCACCCGGCCTTGCAAAGAGGGGTCGGCAGGGCACTCGCGCGCTGCGTCAAGCAGGGCCTCCCGACGGACCGGAGGCAGGGGCTCGGCGGTGGCCCACCACACCGTGGCCAGCACGCGCCGACCTGCCCAGCCCAGGGGTGAGTCCAGCAATCGGCTGTCCTGCGCCCGGATCAGTCCACGTTCCAGCCAGATGGGGTGGCCCGCCTCCGCCGCCGGCGCGCTGCCGCTCGGGCCTGGTGGGACCGAGCCCGGAGCGGGCGGGTGCAGGCGCAGCGACAGGTGTTGCGTGAACTGGCCAGCCTCAAAGGGCGCCCCTGCAGCCGGCAGGCCCAGGGCCAGCAAATCCCACCCCATGGCCTGCGAGCCGGGACTGAGTTCGATCTCGGTGCGGTTTTCAGCTTCGCAGCCGGTGAAGGCGATGTTCTCCAACGGCAGCCACTCCACGCGTGCACGCGGGGCCACACGCAGGCGGGCGTGCTGGCGAGCCGGCCGGCCTGCGCTGCGGTAGAAGCGGGTGGCCCCCGGGGTGGTGAGTACAGCGTGCGTGTCCTCGCCCAGATCGACCTGCACGTCCAGCACGTCGCCGCCCGCCACGCCCCCCGGCGGGTGGACCATCACATGGTGGCAGATCCCTTCGCCCTCGGGGTACAGGCGCTGCAGCACCCGCAGAGGGCCTTCGTGGCGGTCCAGCGCCACCGTGCGGTGGCCGTCGCGCCAGTAGCGCAGACTCAGGCGGCCATGCCAACCCGGGCTGTCGGCCGCCGCGGTGTGGAGGGCGGTGGTCAAGCCGCCTGCGAACCGCGGTGCGCCCAACCGGTGGTGCGCATCTCGATCCACGAGAAGAGCTCGTACATGGCCATGGCCATGGCACCGATCACCACCAAACCCGCAAAGGCCAGGGGCAGTCGCTGCTGCGAGCCGGCCGTCTGCATCAGGTAGCCGATGCCGGAGTCACCTGCGGTCATCTCAGCCAGCACCGTGCCCACGAAAGCCAGCGTGATGGCCACCTTGAGCGAGCCGTAGAAGTAGGGCATGGAGCGTGGCAGCCCCACCTTGACCAGCACGTCCCAGCGCTTGGCGCCCAGCACGCGCAGCACGTCTTCCAGCTCAGGCTCCAGCGTGGCCAGGCCGGTGGCAATGTTGACCGTGATGGGGAAAAACGAAATCAGAAAGGCCGTGAGGATGCCCGGCCCCAGGCCGATGCCGAACCACACCACCAGGATGGGCACCACGGCGGCCTTGGGCACGGCGTTGAAAGCCACCATAAGCGGGTAGATGGCGGTGTAGGCGATACGCGACGACCCGATCAGAAAGCCCAGCATCACCCCCACCACGATGGAGATGCCAAAGCCCAACATCGTCACCCAGAAGGTCTTCCAGGCCGCTTCCAGCAACGGCCCCTTGAATTCGATGAATTCCTTGGCGATCTGCAGCGGGCCGGGGAAGATGAAGTCCGGCACCTTGAACAGCCACACGCCGGCTTGCCATACCAGCAGGATGGCCGCCAGCAGCACCATGGGCGACCAACGTTCCAGAGTCTTGGAAATCTTCATGGGGTTTGCAGACTTTCAGGGCTGGGCGCAGTGCAGCGTGCGGCCGCGTTCATTGGGGGACGGCCGTGGCCGCCTGGCCTACGGGCTGGCGGATGGCACCGATGTGGCCGCGCAACTCGTGCACGATGTCGGTGAACTGCGGTGTGTAGGTCACCTCCAGGTCCCGCGGGCGGGGCAGCTCGATCTCGCGCTTGACCACGAAGCGGCCGGGGCTGCGGCTCATCACGTACACCGTGTCGGCCAGAAACACGCTCTCGCGCAGGTCGTGCGTGACCAGGATGACGTTGAACTTCTGCGCGGCGTGCAGATCGCGCAAGGCGCACCACAGTTCTTCGCGCGTGAAGGCATCCAGCGCGCCGAAGGGCTCGTCCAGCAGCAGCATCTTGGGCTCGTGGATCAGCGCGCGGCAGATGCTGGCGCGCTGCTGCATGCCGCCCGAGAGCTGCCAGGGGAACTTGTCTTCGTAGCCGCCCAGGCCCACGCTCTTGAGCAGGTCGCGGGCCTTGGCCTCGTACTCCTTGCGGCGCGACTTGAAGCTGGAGCGGTAGGGCTCCACGATCTCCAGCGGCAGCAGCACGTTGTCCACCGTGGTGCGCCAGGGCAGCAGGCTGGGCGCCTGGAAGGCCATGCCGCTGATCTTCAGCGGGCCGGTGACCGGCTCGCCGTCGATGTGGATGGTGCCCCGGCTGGGCATCTTCAGGCCCGTGGTGAGCTTCATGAAGGTCGACTTGCCGCAGCCCGAGGGCCCGACGATGGCGATGAACTCGCCCTGTGTCACCTGCAGCGAGATGTCCTCGACCGCGAAATGACCTTGGGCCAGAAGCTCGTCGTTGTAGGCGAGCCAGACGTTGCGGAAGTCGACGAAGTTGCTCATGTCAGGCCCGGGTGCTGCAGCCGATCACTTCTTGGCCGGCGGCAGGATGTTGAGTTCGGCCTTGGACGGCAGGAAGGCGTCGCTCCAGACCGTGTCCGGGTTGACGCGGGTCTTGGTGGCGAAGGCGTCCGACACCTGCGAGGCCATCAGCGCCAGGCGGCCCGGCACCACGACGCCAAAGCCTTCTCGGCGCGCGTCAGGGCTGGCCACCACGGCATCGATGGCCATGCGCAGGCGGCGCTTTTCCAGGTCCACGTTGATGATGCCGTCGCGGGCCTTGACAAAGTCGATGGAGGCGTCCGGGTTGGCCATCACGTCCTTGGCGCCCTTGGTGAAGGCGCTGAGGAAACCCTTGACCGCTGCCGGGTTCTCCTTCATCAGCTTGGGGCTGGCGATGATGACGTTGCCGTAAAGCTTGACGCCGTGGTCGGCGTAGGGCAGCACCACGATGTCCTCGGTCTTCACGCCGCGCGCCTCCAGGTTCAGCAGCGAGGTGAACGAGAAGCCCGTGATGGCGTCGATGTCACCGCGCGCCAGCATGGTCTCGCGCAGCGGGGGGTCCATGCTGGTCCACTGCACGCTGCCAATGCCGTTGGCCTTGGCGAAGATGGGGAAGCCGCGGCGGCCAGCGTCAAACACCGGGGCGCCCAGCTTCTTGCCGTTCAGATCCGCGGGGGTCTTGATGTTGTTCTTCTTCAGCGTCAGCACGGCGGCCGGCGTGTTGTTGTAGACCATCATCACGGCCACCGGCTTGTTGGGGGCATCCGGGTTGTTGGCGTGGAACTCCATCAGCGCGGCCAGGTCGGCAAAGCCCATGTCATAGGTGCCCGAGGCCACACGCGTGACGGTACCGCCCGAGCCGTTGCCCGCATCAATGGTCACGTCCAGCCCGGCCGCCTTGTAGTGCCCCTTGTTAGCTGCGCCCAGGAACAGGGCCGCGGGTCCCTCGAATCGCCAGTCGAGCTGGAACTTGATGGGCGTCTGCGCCTGAGCGGGCAAGGCCAGCAAGGTGGTGGTGGCCGATGCCAGGGCCAGCAGGCTGCGGCGAGTGATCAAAGACAGTTTCATGGGGCGACTCCGGTGGGGGGTTCAAGGATGGTGTGAGATTGTGCAAGGACTGTGCTCGGGGGCGCTCCCCTCAAAGCACCAGTGTGGTGCGTTGTTCACTTCAGGAGGTCCAACAAGGTGCGCGCGATCACCTTGGTGGCGCGCCGAAGGTCTTCCAGCACCAGCTGCTCGTCGGCGCGCTTGGCATTGGACTCCAGCACCGTGCGCGGGCCGGCCCCGTAGATGACGGCCGGCACGCCGCGCTCGCCGTACAGGCGCACGTCGGTGTACAGCGGCGTGCCGCTCTCGGGGATGGGTTCGCCGAACACGGCTTGGCCGTGGCGCTGGATGGCCTCCACCAGCCCCCGGTTGCCGGGCAGGGGTTTGAGCGAGTTCGCGAGCACCAGGCGGCGGATCTCCAGCCGGATGCTCGGGCTCTGGGCGACGGTGGATTCGATCAACTGCCGCACCTCGGCCTCCACAGCCGCAGAGTCTTCCTCGGGGATCATGCGGCGGTCGAGCTTGAGCACTACCTTGCCGGGGACGACGTTGGTGTTGCTGCCGCCCTCGATGCGGCCCACGTTCAGATACGGGTGGGTGATGCCCGTGACCTGCGAGCGCCGCTGGCGCAGCACGTCGTTGTGGGCGTACAGGGCGGTGAGCAGCTTGTTGGCGGCTTGCAGCGCGTCCACCCCTGTGTGCGGATAGGCCGCGTGCGAGGCGGTGCCGTGCAGGGTGACCTCCATCTGCAGGCAGCCGTTGTGGGCGGTGACCACCTGGTAGCTGAAGCCGGCGGCGATCAGCAGGTCGGGCTTGGTCAGCCCCTGGGCCAGCAGCCAGCCCGGGCCGAGTTCGCCGCCAAATTCCTCGTCGTAGGTGAAGTGCAGTTCGACGCCGCCCTTCAGCGGCAGGCCCAGCGACTCCAGGGCCCGCACCGCGAAGGTGAAGCTGGCGAAGTCGCTCTTGCTCACGGCGGCGGCACGGCCATAGAGTTTGCCGTCCGCGATCTCGCCGCCGTAGGGGTCGTGCGTCCAGCCGTCACCCGGAGGCACCACGTCACCATGAGCGTTCAGCGCCACCACGGGCCCGGACCCGGCGGCGCCGTAGGGGCGACGCACGATCAGGTTGGTGACGCTCTGCAGCCCGTAGGCGCGCACGTCGGCCTCGGGCACCGGATGAGCCTCAGCGGTGTAGCCCATGCCCGCCAGCAGCTCGGCTGTGCGTTGGGCGTGCGGCGCGTTGTTGCCGGGCGGCGTGTCGGTGGGCACGCGCACGAGGGCCTGCAGGAAACCCACTTCGTCGTCGAAGTGCGCGTCGATCCAGGCGTCCAGGGTGTCGTAGGGGGTGGTCATTCGGCAAGTTCCTGCAGCAGGTGCATGAAAGCCTGCACCACCAGCTCGGTGTCGTGGTTGGTGATGGACTCCAGCGGGTTGTGGCTGATGCCACTGTTGAGACCTCGCATGAAGAGCATGGCCTGGGGCATCACCTCGTGCAGCTTCATGGCGTCGTGGCCTGCGCCGCTGGGCATGCGAAACACCGGCAGGCCCAGGGCCTGGACGGCGGTCTCCCAGCGCGCCTGCCAGGCGGGGTGGCTGGGGGCGGCGGGCACGGCCAAGGTGCGCTCGATCTGGAACGACAGGCTGCGCCGGGCGCAGATCCGTTCGATCTCGGCTTCCACGTCGGCGGCCAGGGCGTCGCGCGCCGCGTTGGTGGTGGCGCGCAGGTCCAGGCTGAAGCGGCAACGCCCAGGCACCACGTTGATGGAGCCGGCGGGCACTTCCAGCTGGCCTACCGTGCCCACCACGTCGGGCACCGAGCCAGCGCGGCGTTCCACGAACAGGATCACCTCGGCTGCGGCGGCTGCGGCGTCGCGCCGGCGGTCCATGGGCGTGGTGCCGGCGTGGCTGGCCATGCCCTGGATCTCCACCAGGCAACGCACGCTGCCGTTGATGGAGGTGACCACGCCCAGCGGCAGGTCCATCTCGTTGAGCACGGGCCCCTGCTCGATGTGTACCTCCACGAAACCGAGGTAGCGCGAGGCGTCACGTTGCAGGGCGCCAATGGCCTGCATCGTGCCTGGCAGGCCGGCCTGGTGCATGGCTTGGCGCATCGTCACGCCGTCGGCGTCGGTCTGGTCCAGCCAGGCGGGGTTGAAGTGCCCGATCAGCGCCCCCGAACCCAGGAACGTGGCGCGGTAGCGCTGACCTTCTTCTTCGGCAAAGCCTACGACCTCGATACCGAAGGGCAGGCGCTTGCCGGTCCGGTGCAGTTCGCGCACACACACCATCGGCACCAGGATGCCCAGGCGCCCGTCGTACTTGCCGCCGTTGCGCACGGTGTCAAAGTGGCTGCCGGTCATCAGGCGTGGAGCCTGTGGGCTGGCACCGTGATAGACCCCCACCACGTTGCCCACCGCGTCCACCGACACCTCGTCAAACCCGCTCTCGCGCATCCAGGACTGCAATTGCGCGCTGCAGGCGCGGTGCGCGTCGGTGAGGTAGGTGACGGTGAGCTGGCCGCGCTCCTTGAAGCCGGGGTCGCTGTGCAGCGCCAGTTGCTCGGCCCAGTCCCACACCTGGTTGCCCAGCGTGGGCGATTCACCGAAACGGTCGGCCAGGCGAATTTCGGCGATGCGGTGGATATGTCGGAGCGCCTCGGCCTGCTCGAAGTCGACTGGGTTCTGCAGCCGGCGGGCAAAGGTGTCGATGATCTGCTGGCGTGTCAGCCCCTGGCCGCGCGGGCCGCGCACGGCCAGGATGAAGGGGAAGCCGAACTTGGCGTTGTAGTCAGCGTTGAGCTGCTGCAGGCGGGCGAACTCCTCGGGCGTGCAGTCGGTCAGGCCGGCCTTGCCCTGCTCGTTCGTCGACTCGGCGGTGAGCGTCTTGCTGACCATGGCCTTGCCAGCCAGCTCGGGGTGGGCGCGGATCAGGGCGAGCTGCTGGTCCGGCGGGGCGCGCCGCACGGCGTCGGCCAGCGCCTGCTTCAACGCGGACAGCGTGGCAAACGGGCGGCGCTGCCAGGCTTGCTGCGCCACCCAGGGCGAGTGCTCGTAGGTGCCGTCGAGCAGGGCCGTGAAGGCGGCTTGATCCGCAGCGTTGAGTTGCGAGAGCGACAGGGCAGGGCTGGCGGATGAAGTGGCGTGGTTCATGACTTGTGCGTCCCTCAGGCCCAGACGAAGGCGCTCTTCGCATCGAAAGGATGGGTGGCACGCCAGTGGTGGGCAATGTCCACCCGACGCGTGACCCACACGCGGTCGTGCTTTTCGATGTGGTCCAGGAAGCGTTGCAGCGCGCGCATGCGCCCGGGCCGGCCGAGCAAGCGGCAGTGCATGCCGATGCTCATCATGCTGGGGAGCTCGGCGCCCTCGGCGTAGTGCACGTCGAAGGCATCTCGCAGGTACTCGAAGAACTCGTCGCCGTGGCTGTAGCCCTGGGGCAGGGCAAAACGCATGTCGTTGCAGTCCAGCGTGTAGGGCACCACCAGGTGCGGTGCCAGGCTTCCGTCGGTCTTCTTGACCTGCAGCCAGAAGGGCAGGTCGTCGCCGTAGTAGTCGCTGTCGTAGGTGAAGCCACCGAAGTCGGCCACCAGGCGTCGGGTGTTGGGGCTGTCGCGGCCGGTGTACCAGCCCGCGCCGTGCAGCAGGCGTTCAGCGCCGTTCGCGCCGTCTCCCGTCATGCGGCGGAGGATGTCCATGCCGATACGCATGTGTTCCCGCTCGGTGGCCTCGTCCATGCCCTGGTAGTGGATCCAGCGCCAGCCGTGGCAGGCGATCTCATGGCCCAACTCGACGAAGGCAGCCGTCACCTCCGGGCAGCGCTCCAGCGCCATGGAGATGCCGAACACCGTCAGCGGCAGGCCGCGCTTTTCGAACTCCCGCAGGATGCGCCACACGCCCACGCGGCTGCCGTATTCGTACACGCCTTCCATGCTGAGATGGCGCGCCGGGAAGGCCGGCGGATTGAACATCTCGGACAGGAATTGCTCGCTGCCGGCGTCGCCGTGCAGCACGGAGTTCTCGCCGCCTTCTTCGTAGTTCAGCACGAACTGCACGGCCACGCGGGCGTCGCCGGGCCACCGGGCCTGGGGCGGGTGGCGGCCGTGGCCCAACAGGTCGCGGGGATAGGCGGGGGCTGTGGCGGTGTCGGTCGGGCGGGTCATGGGCGTGGAAGTCAACGGTGAGGGGTGCGAGTGTTGCGGCCGCCCGTCAGGACGCCAGGTGCAGGCCCGGGCGCAGCACGGCGGCCAGGTCCACGGGGGCGGACAGGGGTTGCAGGTTGCGCTCGACGCTGGCGATGTGCTGGCCCATCAGGCGGCAGGCGGCTTCGGCGTCGCGCCGCTCCAGGGCGTCCACGATGGCCACGTGCTCGGCTTGCGACTGCTCGGCCGACATCGAGCTCTGGTACATCAGGGAAATGAGGGACGAACGGCTGAGCAGGTCGCCCAGCAGTTCGGCCAGCACCTCGTTGCCCAGCAGGCGAGCGAGCACGATGTGGAAGTCCGCCAGCAGGCGCGTACGGCCCGGCACGTCGGTGCGTGCGATGGCCGCGCGCTCCTCTTCCAGGTGATGTCGCAACTGGGCAATCTGCGCCGTGGTGATGGTCTGGCTGAGGCGGCGGGCCAGCTCGCTTTCCAGCATGGCGCGGGTCTCGAAAACCTGCCGCGCCTCTTCGGCACTCGGCGTGGCAACCGACGCGCCGCGGGCCGGTTCGAGCGTGACCAGACGGTCCCGCGAGAGCTGGTTCAGGGCCTGGCGCACGATGGTGCGTGACACGCCAAAGATCTCGGCCATGGATTGCTCGGCCAGCCGCGTGCCGGGCATCAGCCGGCGCTCGATGACGGCTGCAGTGACCGCGTCCACGATCTCCTGCGTGGCGTTGCCAGGTGGGCCCGCACGGCTGGGCCGGGGGATCGCAGGGCGAGCCTTCAAGCGGGGTGCTGCAGTGGGGGCCATGGTGAGTTGGTGGCTTGCGGCTCAAATTGTATACACCAATTGGCGCAAGATCGTATCCTGGTGCTGTATACAATAAATCGTCGCAGGCCGTCACCCTGCGGGACACCTGAACCATGGAAGCCTATCTGCTGGACTGGGCCAACCTGCTGCTGCGTTGGCTGCATGTGATCACGGCCATAGCCTGGATTGGCTCGTCCTTCTACTTCGTGTTTCTGGACAACAACCTCATCCGCCCCACCAGCCCTGATCTGCTGGAAAAGGGTGTGGATGGCGCGATGTGGGCCGTGCACGGCGGCGGCTTCTACAACCCGCAGAAGTACATGGTGGCCCCCCGCAAGATCCACACCAAGTTGCACTGGTTTTACTGGGAGGCTTACTCCACCTGGCTCAGTGGCTTTGCGCTGTTCACGGTGCTGTACCTGTGGAATGCCAGCACCTTCCTGGTGGACAAGTCGCTGATGAACTGGCCGCCCGTCGTGGCGGGCGCCACAGCGGTGGGTTTCCTGGTGGGCTTTTGGGTGGTCTATGACCTGGTGTGCCGTGCCCTGGGCTTCAGGCGCCATGGCGAGGCCGTGGTGGGTGTGGTGATGCTGGGGGTGGTGGCGCTCGCGTCCTGGGCGGCATGCCAGCTCTTTCCTGGCCGCGCCGCCTTCCTGCTGGTGGGCGCCATGATCGCCACGGCGATGAGCGCCAACGTGTTCTTCTGGATCATCCCGGGCCAGCGCAAGGTGGTGGCGGCCATGACCAGTGGGCAGAAGTTCGACCCGAAGGAGTTGGCCATCCATGGCAAGCGCGGCAAGCAGCGCAGCGTGCACAACACCTACTTCACGCTGCCGGTGCTGATTGCCATGCTGTCCAACCACTACGGTTGGCTGTACCAGGGAGACTGGAACTGGGCCGTGCTGTTCGTGCTGATGCTGGCCGGGGCGTTGATCCGCCACAGCTTCGTGGCGCGCCACCGCGCCCTGATCGAAGGCCGCCGCGTGCCCTGGGAGATCGCGGGCGCCGGTGTGCTGTTGGTCGTGGGCCTCATCATCGGGATGAAGCCCGCGCCCCAGCCTGCGGCCTCGCCGGCGTTGGCCGCAGCGCAGGCCCCAGTGACGGCCGCTGACATGCGTGCCGTGATCGAGCGGCGCTGCCTGGTGTGCCACAACGCCCAGATGCAGCAGAAGAACGTGGCGCTGCACACGCCGGAGCTGCTCAAGCAGCACGCCTTGTCGGTTTACCAGCAGGTGTCGGTGCTCAAGCTGATGCCCCTGAACAATGCCACCCAGTTGACCGAGGCCGAGCGCGACCTGGTGCGGCGCTGGTGGGAGGCCGGGGCGCCGGTGCGCTGAAGGCCTGACGGGGCCTGCACGAGGCCCTGCCACCTACCAGCCGCCGGCCGCCAGCTGGCAGTTGAACTCAAGGAGACCGCGCATCATGGGATTGAGCACGCACGTTCTGGACACCTACCACGGCCGGCCTGCGGCCGGGATGACCGTGAGCCTCTACGCCACCAGCCCAGCGGGCCTGCAGCTGCTGCGCCAGGTGGTGCTGAATGGCGACGGCCGCGGGCCCGACGGCCCGCTGCTGTCCAACGACGAGTTGCGTGCCGGCACCTACCGCCTGGTGTTTGACGTGGCGGCCTACTTCAGGCGCCAGGGTGTGGAGTTGCCCGACCCGCCTTTCCTCGACCAGGTGCCGCTGGACTTCGGCATCGCCCACGCCAGCCAACACTATCACGTGCCCTTGGTCTGCACGCCCTGGACCTACAGCACGTACCGCGGTTCCTGAACGGCTCCAGAACGGCGAATGGAGCGGCCCGGGGTCGTGGTGCCCGCCGCCGCCGGCGGCCGGCCCCTAGAATCGATTGACGATTGCAGAGGTCCCAGAGCCATGAGTGAAGTCACTAATTCCGTCCGTTTCGTGCTGGACGGCCAAATCGTCGAAGCACAGGGCAAGCGCCGCACCACCACGGTGCTGGACCATCTGCGCGAGCAGCTCCACCGCACCGGCACCAAGGAAGGCTGTGCCGAGGGCGACTGCGGCGCCTGCGTGGTGCTGGTAGGCGAACTCAACCAGGCTGGCACGGCGGTGGACTACATCCCGGTCAACAGCTGCATCCAGCTCTTGCCGACGTTGGACGGCAAGTCCGTCAAGACGGTGGAGAGCCTGCGCAAGGGCGACGGCGCGCTGCACCCGGTGCAGCAAGCCATGGTCGAGTGCCACGGCTCGCAGTGCGGCTTCTGCACGCCCGGCATCGTGATGAGCTTGGCCGGCCTCGTCCAGCACAACCCCTGCCCCAACCGGCAGCAGGTCAACGACGCGCTCAGCGGCAACCTGTGCCGGTGCACCGGCTACAAGCCCATCGTCGACGCCACCATGAAGGCCTGCGAAGCAGGGCCAGCGGCGCTGAAGATCGATGACCGTGCCGATGTGCCCCTGCTCAAGGAGATCCAGCGTGCGCAGGAGCCCACGTTCTCGCTGGACGGGGAGATCATCGTGCAGCCCGTGGTCCGCACCCGCAAGGGCAGCGAGTTCGTCTCTCCGGCCACCTTGGCCGAGGTGACAACCTATCTCACCCGCCACCCGCAAGCCACGCTGCTGGCCGGCAGCACCGAGATCGGCCTGCAGGTCAACAAGCAGTTCTCGCGCCCGTCCCACATCGTCTACCTCGGCAATGTGGCCGAGCTCAAGCGCGTGGACGAGACGTCGTCGGCCTGGCGCATCGGGGCCCAGGTGCCGCTGTCGGCCGTGGAGACGTTGGTCGCCCAGGCCTACCCCGACTTTGCCGAAGTGCTGCGCCGCTTTGGCTCGCCGCCCATCCGCTCCACCGCCACGCTGGCCGGCAACATTGCCAACGGCTCGCCCATTGGCGACTCCATGCCCTGCCTGATGGCGCTGGGCGCCACGCTGGTGCTGCGCCAGGGAGAACGCCAGCGCGAAGTGGCCTTGGACAAGTTCTACACCGGCCAAAAGAAGACCGTGCTCCAACCGGGTGAGCTGATCGAGGCCGTGCTGCTGCCCAAGCCGCGAAAGGGCCAGGTTTTCCGCGCCCACAAGATCAGCAAGCGCTTCGAGCAGGACATCTCGGCCACCTGCGCGGCGCTGAGTTTTGAACTCGTCGACGGGCGCCTCAAGGGCGTACGGTTGGCCTACAACGGCCTGGCGCCGTCTCCCTGTCGGGCGCCCAAGCTGGAAGCCCTGTTGGAAGGTCAGACTCCGGCGTCCGTGAGTCCTGCCGCGCTGGACGCGGCGATTGCCGACAGTTTTGTGGCCCGCGACGGCTTGCGCGCCACCTGGGCCTACCGCTCGCTGGTGGCCCGCAACCTGGTGCTGCGGTTCCTGCAGGAAGCGCAGCAAGAGCCCCAAGCCGCCCTGGACACCGCCGCCTGAGCGGCAAGGAGACCCACATGAACGCGCCCACCACG
Organism: uncultured beta proteobacterium; assembly: GCA_903885585.1. Classification (GTDB taxonomy): domain Bacteria; phylum Pseudomonadota; class Gammaproteobacteria; order Burkholderiales; family Burkholderiaceae_C; genus Rubrivivax. Next base: position 10,365 of record CAISJH010000168.1, on the reverse strand, counting down.
CTGAAGGAACTCCTGCCTGCCCAGGGCGACGCCCGGCCGGGCGCGCAGGGGCGGGGACTCACCCACGAGTCTGCCGTGCTGCACGTCACGGGAGAGGCCGTTTACACCGACGACCTGCCCGAGCTGCGCGGCACGCTGTACGCGGCGCTGGTGCTGTCGCCCGTAGCCCATGGCGAGCTGATCGGTGAAGGCATCGACCGCCAGGCCCTGCTGGCCGAGCACGGGGTGGTGGCGGTGTTCACCGCCCGGGACATTCCGGGCGAGAACAACTGCGGCCCCATCATCCACGACGACCCCTTCCTCGCCGCCGGCAAGGTGGAGTTCCTGGGCCAGGCGGTGGCCGTGGTGGTGGCGCGCGACATGCTCTACGCCCGCGAGGCGGCCAAGAAGGCCAAGGTGCAGGTCAAGGAGCTGCCGGCCATCCTGACCATCGACGAGGCCATGGCCCAGGGCAGTTTCGTCATGCCTCCCAAAGGCATCACCCGGGGGGACCCGGCTGCGGCCATCGCCGCCGCGCCGCACCGCCTGCAGGGGCGCACCCATTGCGGCCAGCAGGAACAGTTCTACCTCGAGGGGCAGATCACCTACGCCGTGCCGCGTGAGGACGGGCAGCTGACGCTGTACGTTTCCACCCAGCATCCCGATGGCAACCAGCGCGAGGCTGCGGCGGCGCTGAACCTGAGCACCAAGGACGTGGAGGTGATCTGCCGCCGCATGGGCGGCGGCTTTGGCGGCAAGGAAGGCAACGCGAGCATCTTCTCGCAGTCGGCGGCGCTGGCCGCCTTCAAGCTCAAGCGCCCGGTGAAGCTGCGCGTCAACCGTGACGACGACATGATGATCACGGGCAAGCGGCACGACTTCCGCCTGGACTACGAGGTCGGCTTTGATGATGCGGGCCGCATCCTGGGCGTCGATTTCGTGCTGGCCTCGCGCTGCGGCTACAGCACCGACTTCTCCGGCCCGGTGAACGACCGCGCGGTGCTGCACATCGACAACTGCTACCACCTGCCCAACCTGAAGATCGTCAGCCACCGCTGCAAGACGAACATGCAGAGCGCCACGGCCTTCCGGGGTTTTGGCGGCCCGCAGGGCATGTTCGGCATCGAGACTGTGATCGAGCAGATCGCCAACCGCCTCGGCAAGGACCCGCTGGATGTGCGCCTGGCCAACCTCTACCGAGACCCGGCGAATTCAGGCGACCCCGGCTCGATGACCACCCAGTACGGGCAGGTGATCGAAGACTGGATTGGCGACAAGCTGATGGCGCAGCTGGAAGCGGAGTCCGGCTACCGCGCGCGCCGCGAGTCCGTCAAGGCTTTCAATGCCCAGCACACGCACCGCAAGCGGGGCCTGGCGTTGGTGCCGCTGAAGTTTGGCATCTCGTTCACGGCCACCATGCTCAACCAGGGCGCAGCGCTGGTGAACATCTACCAGGACGGCTCGGTCAGCGTGAACCATGGCGGCACCGAGATGGGCCAGGGTCTGAACACCAAGATGGCGCAGGTGGCGGCGGACGGCCTCGGCATTCCGGTGAACCTGGTGCGCGTGACGGCCACCGACACGCAGAAGGTCCCTAACGCCTCGGCCACGGCGGCCTCCAGCGGCGCCGACATCAACGGTGCGGCCATCAATAACGCGTGCGACCAACTGCGCGAGCGCCTGTCGGCCGTGGCGGCCCGCATGCTGGCTTGCCCGGCGGCGGACGTCGTGATCCAGGGCGGGCAGGCGCTGGGCGGCGGCAAGGCCGTCACCTGGCAGGCACTGATCAAGCAGGCCTGGCTGGACCGCGTGGGCCTGGGCGTGACGGGCTTCTACATGACGCCCGACATCGCCTACGACTTCCAGACCTTGAAGGGCCGGGCGTTCTACTACTTCTGCTATGGCGCGGCCGTCTCCGAGATGGAGATCGACACGCTCACGGGCGAGTGGTGGCTCAAGGCCGTGGACATCGTGCATGACGTGGGTCGCAGCATCAACCCGGCCATCGACCGCGGCCAGGTCGAAGGCGCCTACATCCAGGGCATGGGCTGGCTGACGATGGAAGAGTGCATCTGGGACAAGAAAGGCAAGCTGCTCACGCACGGCCCCAGCACGTACAAGATCCCCGTGGCGGGCGACGTGCCCGAGCACTTCAAGGTCAGCCTTTTCGACGGGCAGAACGTCAAGCCCACGCCCTACCGCAGCAAGGCGGTGGGCGAGCCGCCGCTGATGCTGGCGCTGTCGGCTTACTTTGCGCTGCGCGACGCCGTGGCGGCCACGGCAGGTGCTGAGCAGGTGCTGAGCATGGATGCGCCGGCCACGCCCGAGCGCATCCTGCTGGCCGTGGAGCAGTTGCGCGCCGCACGGGCGTGACACCGCTCGCGCTGGAGGCCCTGGAGCAGGCCCTATCTCTGGACGGGTCCCAGGCGCTGGACGCCTCCGCCTTGGGGAGCGCCAGTGACCCGGGAGCAACGCCCGGGGCAAGGCACGCCGTGCTGGTGACTGTCCAGCAGGTGCAGGGGTCAGCCCCGCGCGATGAGGGTGCCTGGATGGCCGTGTTCACCGACCGGCTGATCAACACGCTGGGCGGGGGGCACCTGGAGTTTTCCGCCATCGCCGTGGCGCGCCAGTGGTTGGTGGGTGCGCTGGCCGGTTCCCGCGAAGCCTCAGTCAACGGTACTGTCCCACCTGCGGGCGACGCGCCACCCGACGGGCTGCCGTTCTCCCGCCGCTTCGCCTTGGGCCCCAGCCTGGGGCAATGCTGCGGTGGCGTGGTGGAGTTGCACTTCGAGGCGCTTCAGGGGCCGCTACGAGACGATCTGCGGGATCGGCTGCGGCCCCGAGGCGCACCCGTGGCGCTGTTCGGTGGCGGTCATGTGGGCAAGGCGCTGGTGCGCATCCTCGCCACGTTGCCGTTCGACGTGCGCTGGGTGGACAGCCGCGACGAGATTTTTCCGTCCGAGGTGCTGGCCCATGTGCACTGCGAGCATTCCGACCCCGTGCAGGCGGCGGTGGCAGACCTGGTGCCAGGCAGCCGGGTGTTGATCATGAGCTTCAGTCATGCTGAAGACCTGGACATCGTGCAAGCCTGCCTGAAGCGCCAGCGCCAGCATGGCGACCTGACGTTCATCGGCCTGATCGGCAGCAAGACCAAGTGGGCCACCTTTCGCCGCCGCCTGCGTGAGCGGGGCTTCAGTGATCAGGAGTGGGATCAGGTCACTTGCCCCATCGGCGTGCCTGGCATCGAAGGCAAGGAGCCTGAAGTGATTGCTGTGGCTGTGGCGGCGCAGTTGTTGCAGGCGACCGACGCCAGGGGCTGTTCGCCGGGTTGATTGCACGGGCGCTCCGCGCCGTGGGGTCCTTTGACCAGGTGCAAGAAACTGCACGCCGGATCGATGGGATGGGCTCTAGGTTTCTCAGGTCTTCTGAAACTGACGTTCGTCACCCGTGGGACCAGAACGGACCTCGACTTGGGCTTCCTCTGAAGCTTTGGAAGCCTTCAGCGTGGCCACCTCCGCGCTGGTGGCCTTGAGCCGGCGTGTGAGCAAGCGGGCCATGTTCTTGAAGATCACGGCCTGAATGTCGGGCGAGTCGTCGAGTTTCTTGCCGTGAAAGTACAGGCATACAGAAGGCTCCAGGGCCCGGACACGGGCCGAGCGGATCTTCTCGTTCAGGAGCGTCATCTCGCCAAAGGTGTCGCCTGACCCCAGCTGGGTCAGTTCTACCCACCCGTTTGCCGTCTTCTTCTCCACGGCCGCCTTGCCCATCACCAGCACGTAGAAGGACTCGCCGGGCTCACCCTCATCGAAGAACAAGCCATTGGCCGGCTGCGATATCCGCTCCGCCTTTCCGAGCAGCCGAACCATCGCGGTTCGCTGCATGCCCGAAAACAGACTGACGTGGCTGGACAGGCGCACCAGCAGGGAGTCGTTGGTCTCACTCACGGTCCAAAACTCCTTGTGCTTCCAGGATGCCCGTTGGGCCTTGACCTCGTCAGGTTACCGGCGCAGGATTGAAGAGCACGAGCTGATTGTGCAGTCGGTGCTGCTCGGCCCAGGTTGGGCGGCCGCTGGCCACCTCCAGCAGCAGGCGGAACAGCTGCCAGCCCATCTCCCCGACGCTGCATTGGCCATCGGCTACGGCGCCCGCGTTCAGGTCCATCAGGTCGTGCCAGCGATGTGCGAGCTCGGTGCGGGTGGCCACCTTGACCACCGGGCACTCGGCCAGGCCATAAGGCGTACCGCGGCCGGTGGTGAAGACGTGCACATTCATGCCGGCGGCCAGCTGCAAGGTGCCGCAGATGAAGTCGCTGGCCGGGGTGGCGGCATAGATCAGCCCCCGGGTCGTGGCGCGCTCGCCAGGTGAGAGCACGGCCGAGATCGGCATGGAGCCGCTCTTGATGACCGACCCCATGGCCTTCTCGACAATGTTCGAGAGGCCGCCCGCCTTGTTGCCGGGCGTGGTGTTGGCGCTGCGGTCCACCTGGCCGCGCTGCAGATAGGCGTCGTACCAGGCCATCTCGGCCACCATCTTCTGCGCCACCTCGGCGCTGGCGCAGCGCGCGGTGAGGGTCTCCACCGCGTCGCGTACTTCGGTGGTTTCAGAGAACATCACGGTGGCGCCGGCGCGCACCAGCAGGTCGGCGCACACGCCCACGGCCGGGTTGGCGGTCACGCCGCTGAAGGCATCGCTGCCGCCGCACTGCACACCCACCACCAGCTCGCTGGCCGGCACGGTCTCGCGCTGGCGCGCGTTCAGGCGCTGCAGGTGCTGCTCGGCGGTGCTCAGGATGGCGCTGAGCATCGAGCCGAAGCCCACGTGCTGCGCGTCCTGCAGGCAGACATGGGAGTAGGGAGCCTCCGGCCTGCCCTCGCCTGGTCGCGCTGGGTCGCCAGCTGCAACGGTGTCAGCGTTCAGCACCCGCAGCGGCAGGCTGCCCGGCGGCAGCAGTCTTTCGGGCTGCAGCTTCTCGCAGCCCAGGCTCACCACCATCACCTCGCCGCCGAAGTTGGGGTTGCGCGCCAGGTGCCGCACCGTGCGGATGGGGATGACGGCCTCGGGCGCATCGATCGCCACGCCGCACCCATACGCGTGCTCCAGGGCCACCACGCCGTCCACGTTGGGATACCTGGGCAGCAGCTCACGGCGGATGCGCTCCACCGCCACGTACAGCACCCCGGCCACGCATTGCACCGTGGTGGTGATGGCCAGCAGGTTGCGTGTGCCTACCGAACCGTCTGGATTGCGGTAGCCCTCGAAGGTGTAGCCCTCTAACGGCTCGGCCGGTGGTGCTTCATCGCTGACACCAGGCCCCATCGGCAGGCCGTCCAGCCCGCGCGCTGGTGGCATGCGCAGCACCCGCTCGTGCACCCAGCTGCCGGCCAGCAGATCGCGCAGCGCGTGGCCGATGGTGATGCCGTAGCGTGTGACCGCATGGCCTTCGGGAATGTCCACCAGCGCCACCTTGTGCGCCTGGGGGACGCGCTCGCGCAACACCAGCCCGACGGCCGGTTGCGGCAGCAAGGTGCCGGCTGGCAGCCCGCCTTCGTTGCCGATGATGGCCACGTTGTCGGTCGGGTGCATACGCACCAGCACCGGGTGGGGAGACGTCATGCGGCCCCCTGCACGTTCACATGCAGTGCATACAGACTGTGGCTGGCGGCCATGAACAGGCGGTTGCGGTGTCTCCCGCCAAAGCACACGTTGGCGCACCGTTCGGGCAGGTGGATGTGGGCGATGGCGTGGCCCGCGGGGGCGAAGACGCGCACGCCGTCCAGGCCCTCGGGGTCTGCACCGATGGAGCCATCGCTGCCCCAGCCGCACCACAGGTGGCCCTTGATATCGACGGCAAAGCCATCGAGCGCCCCCGGGCCCTGCGCATCCACGACCAGGCGCTTGTTCGACAGGGTGCCGTCCGGCCCCGCGTCGTAGCCCCAGATCAGCCTGTGCGGCTTGGCGCGGCTTTCCACCACGTAGAGCACCGAGCCGTCGGGTGAGAAGGCCAGGCCGTTGGGGCCGGCCAGGTCCGTCAGCATGGCCTGCAGACGGCCGGTAGTGGGGTCCAGCCGGAACACGCCCTGGAAGGGCAGTTCGGGTTCGGCCGGCTCGCCTTCCCAGAAGCCATGGATGCCGAACGGCGGGTCGGTGAACCACAGTGCGCCGTCGCGGGCGCAGACGATGTCATTGGGAGAATTCAGGCGCCGTCCCTCGAAGCGATCGGCCAGCACCGTCACTGAGCCATCGAACTCGGTGCGGGTGATGCGGCGCGTCAGGTGCTCGCAGCTCACCAGCCGGCCTTGCAGGTCCCGCGTATGCCCGTTGGCGTTGTTCGACGGCTGGCGGAATACGCTCACCGCGCCGGAGCACTCGTCCCAGCGCAGGATGCGGTTGTTCGGGATGTCCGACACCAGCAGGTAGCGCCCGTCGCCAAACCATACCGGCCCTTCGGCCCAGTGCATGCCCGTGGCCAGCAGCTCCACGGACGAGCTGAACAGCCGCAGGGGCAGGAAAGCCGGGTCCAACACCTCGACGGCCGGGTCGGGGTAGCGCAGGCCCAGGGGCTTGGGGGGGGCGGGGGGCAGGGGGTCCATCGCGGGGTCCATTGCGTGATTTCGGGCGCTGAGTTCAGCCCGCCGTGGTGTTGACTGCAGCTTGCAGCGTTTGTGCCGGCGCTATTTCACCAGCCCCGGCAGCCAGGTGGAGAACGCCGGCACGTAGGTGACGAGCGCCAGGCACAGGCCCAGCGCACCGTAGAAGGGCCAGATCGAGCGCATCACTTGTCCGACCGACACCCCGCCGATGGCGCAGCCCACGAACTGCACCGTGCCCACGGGTGGCGTGTTCAGGCCCAGCGCGCAGTTGATCAGCATCACCACGCCGAACTGCAGCGGGTCCATGCCGAACTGCATCGCAATCGGCATGAAGATGGGCGTGCAGATCAGGATGGTGGGCGCCATGTCCAGGAAGGTGCCCAGCACGAACAGCAGCACGTTGATCATCAGGAAGATGACCCAGGGCTCGGTGGAGACGGCCTTCATCAGCTCGCCCGTCTTCTGCGGCACCTCGTACAGCGCAAGAAAGTAGCCGAAGGCCGCCGAGATGCCGATCAGCAGCAGCACCACGCCGGTGGTCTTGCAGGCCTTGGCGCAGGCCTTGAGAAAGTGCGCCCAGCTCAGCGACCGGTAGACGAACACGGTGATCAACAGCGCCCAGGCCACGGCGATGGAGGCCGACTCGGTGGCCGTGAAGGCGCCGCTCAGAATGCCGCCGAGGATGATCACGACCACCAACAGGCCAGGTAAGGCCGCCGCCAGGGCCAGGGCGACTGCGCCCCAGCCGGGGAAGGCGCCGTGCGTCGGGTAGCCTCGTTTTCGGGCCACCCACCAGGCCGCGCCCAGGTTGCACAGGGTCAACAACAGCGCAGGTACGAGCCCGGCCAGGATCAGCCCCAGCACGCTCACCGAGGCCAGACCGGAGGTGGCCAGCGTGAACAGGATCAGGTTGTGCGAGGTGGGCATCAGCGCGCCCACCAGCGCGGCGTGGGTGGTGACGTTGACTGCGTAGTCGGCGTCATACCCCTCCTTCTTCATCAGCGGGATCATCACCGAGCCCATGGCCGAGACGTCCGCCACGGGCGAGCCGACCACACCACCGAACAGGGTGCAGCCGAGCACGTTGCTCATCCCCAGCCCACCGCGCACATGGCCCACCAGGCTGTTGGCCAGGCGCACGATCCGCTCGGCAATCCCGCCGTAGAGCATCAGTTCGCCCGCGAAGACGAAGAAGGGGATGGCCAGGAAGCTGAACACCTGCATCCCGCCCACCATCTTCTGGAACACCACCGCCATGGGCAGCCCGGCCGCCAGGATGGTGGCCACCGACGACAAGCCGATGGCAAAGGCCACCGGCACGCCCAGCAGCAGCAGCAGCGTGAAGCTGACGGCGAGCACGGTCAGTTCCATGCCGGCTCCACGGGGGTGCCGCGCCACACGGCGATGAAGTGCTCGATGGAGAACAGCACGATGAGCACGCCGGCGATCATGACCGGCACGTAGTCGATGCCGTCGGGCACCGGCAGCATGGGCTTCTTCTCTCCCCACTTGGCCGACGCCCAGACCCAGCCCCCGCGCACCATCAGGGCACCGAACAGGCCCACCAGCGCGTGGATCAGCAACTCGGCGCGGCGCCGCCAGGCCGGTGGCAACAGGCCGACCAGCGACTCCAGCCCAATGTGCCCAGCGTCACGCACCCCCACCGCCAGGCCAAAGGCCGTGACGAACAGCACCAGCAGCAGGGCCAGCGCCTCTGCCCATGTGGGCGTGTCGTTCATCACGTAGCGGCCAAAGACCTGCCACTGTACGCTGACGATCACGGCCAGCAACCCGATCACGCCCAGCACCAGGCAAAGCTTGGACAGCGATGCGCAAAAGCGGGTGTAGAGGCCGAGCAAGGTGCTGGACTGCGGTGCTGTGGGGCTTGCCGTTCAGGCCGGTGACTTCACTTCAGGTCTTGCACGGCCTTGACCAGGCGCTTCATGTCGGGCGTGGTCATGAACTTGTCGTACACCGGGCCCATCACGGCCTGAAACGAAGCCTTGTCCACCTCCACGATCTGCGCGCCCTGCGCCTTCACGTTGGCCAGCGACTTGCCTTCCTGCTCGTCCCACTTCTGGCGCTGGAAGGCCACCGAGGCCTTGGCTGCGGCGCGGACCATGTCCTGGTCGGCCTTGGGCAGCTTGTCCCACACCACCTTGGACATCACCAGGATCTCCGGCGCCATGGAGTGCTCGGTGCGCGAGTAGATCTTCACGGCCTCTGCGTGCTTGGCGGTGTCGAACGACGGGATGTTGTTCTCCGCCGCGTCGATCAGGCCCGTCTTCAGCGCCGTGTAGACCTCGCCGTAGGGCATGGGCGTGGCGTTGGCACCCATGGCACCTACCAGGGCCACCCACAGGTCGGACTGCTGCACGCGGATCTTCAGGCCCTTGGCATCGGCCACCGTGCGGATGGGCTTCTTGGCATAGATGGAGCGTGCGCCGCTGTCGTAGAAGGCCAGGCCGACGTAGCCGGCCGACTCGCAGCTCTTGAGGATCTCCTCACCGACCGGGCCGTCCAGTGCCTTGCGCATGTGCTCCACCGAGCGGAACAGGAAAGGCATGGTGGGCACCTGGGTCATGGGGCACACGCCGTTCATGGGTCCCACGTTCACGCGTGTGAAGTCCAGCGCGCCGATCTTGACCTGGTCGATCGTCTCCTTTTCGCTGCCCAGCGCCGACTTGTTGAAGACCTTGATCTTGTGCTTGCCGCCGCTGGCCTTCTCCAGCTGCTCGCTCATGAACTTGACCGCTACCACCGTGGGGTAGTCGTCAGCGTTGTGGGTGTCGGCCGAGCGGAACTCGATGGCGTAAGCGCTGCTGGTCAGCGCTGCGAGCACTGCGGTGGTGATCAGGCCCAGCGGTTTGCGCAGGGTGGTGAACAAGGTCATGGGAGGTCTCCGTTGGTGGTGTGTTGGTTCAATCGAAGGAGGTGGAATGGCGGGGTCAGAAGGGCCCCATCTTGACGAAACCGCCGCCCTGGTAGAGGGCCGCCGGGTCGGCCAGGTCGATATGCTGCTGGCGTGCTTCCACGGCGGCGCGGAAAGGCTCCGAAGAGTCTTGCGGCCGGTAGCCGACATGCCGTGCAGAGGTGTTGTCCCACCAGGTCAGGCGGTTGTCGCTCATGCCGTAGACCACGGTGTGGCCGACGGCGGGGGCTGTCAAGGCCGAAACCACCAGGCGCTCCAGGTCGTCGTAGCTCAGCCAGGTGGCCAGCATGCGGCGGTCCTTCGGTTCCGGGAAGGAAGAGCCGATGCGCAGGCTCACCGTCTCGATGCCCCAGCGGTCGAAGTAGAACTGCGCCAGGTTCTCGCCGAAGGCTTTGCTCAGGCCGTAGTAGCCGTCCGGCCGCACCGGCTCGCGCGGCAAGACGGTCTCATCTTGGCGCCTGAAGCCCGTGACGTGGTTGGAGCTGGCAAACACGATGCGCCGTGCACCGTGCAGCCGGGCCCCTTCATAGAGGTGGAACAAGCCCTGGATGTTGGGGCCCATGATCTCTTCGAACGGCCGCTCGGTGGAAACACCGCCCAGGTGCACCACGGCCTGCACGCCTTCCAGCAGTGAGAGGACGGCCGCCTTGTCCTCCAGCGCGCAGGGCTGCAGTTCCTCGCCTGGTGCAGCCTTGCCCAGCTCTGCGATATCGCTCACCCGCAGCACGTCGCAGCAAGCCTTCAGCCGCGGTCGCAGTTGCCGCCCCAGGCCTCCGGCAGCGCCTGTTAGCAGCAGGCGTGAAAAGCGCAGGGTGGTCGTGGCAGCGGTGTCAGTCATGTGTCGAGTTGTCGGCCTCTGCTGCT
>CAISJH010000167.1 GCA_903885585.1 uncultured beta proteobacterium | reverse complement strand
GTGGCCGCATCATGCAGCTGGACACGCCGCGCGCCATTTACGAGCGCCCGGCCAACCGCTTTGTGGCCGAGTTCATCGGCGAGTCTTCGCTGCTGCCCATGCAGTTCGTGGCCGGCGCCTGGGCCTGGCAGGGCCACTGCATCGAGATCACGCCCGGGCCTGGCGAGGCCGCCAGCGCCCCTTTAGGCAAGGCTTGGCTCATGTTGCGCCCGGAGCGGGTGCGGGTGGGCCGTCCGGGCGAGGCCCAGACGCCAGGCGGCAGCCATGCACTGACCAACACCCTGCCCGCCCGCGTGGGTGACGTGATCTACCAGGGCGACACCTTCCTGGTGCAGGCGGTGCTGGAGGACGGCAGCCGCATCAGCGCACGGGGCATTGCCAGCGCCGGCGCGCTGGACCGCATACCGCAGCGCGGCGAGCCGGTGAGCCTGCACTTCGACGCGGGTGATGCCGTGCTGGTGCCCGAGGAGGGCCCGGGCTGAGCATGCCGGTTTCATCGTCGTCACCGTCGTCAAGCTCGACGCCACCCGCGCCCGTGCGGACCGGCGGCGCACCCGCAGGGCTGAACGCTGCCGCACTGCGCCGCGACGAGCGACGCGAGCACTGGCAACTGCTGAGCCTGAGCGGGCCTGCGCTCGCGCTGGTGCTGGTGACGATGGTGCTGCCCATCGCCTGGCTGTTCGGCCTGAGTTTCCTGGCCGATGACGGCAGCCTGTCACTCATGCACTACCGGCGCATGGTTGAGCAGCCTTCCTATGCGCGCATCTTCGGCGCCACCTTTCAGGTCAGCCTGCTGACCACCGGGCTTTGCGTGCTGCTAGGCTACCCCTTGGCCTACGTGCTTTCGCAGCTGCCGCGGCGGGCCGCCAACCTGTGTCTGATCGCGGTGATGCTGCCGTTCTGGACCTCGCTGCTGGTGCGCACCTACGCCTGGCTGGTGCTGTTGCAGCGGCGCGGCCTGATCAACACCTGGGGCATCGAGCTGGGCTGGTGGGATCAGCCCTTGCCCCTGGTGCACAACCTGGCCGGCACCCTGATCGGCATGGTGCACATCATGCTGCCCTTCCTGGTGCTGCCAGTGCTGAACTCCATGCGCTCCATCGATCAGGACTGCATGAAGGCCGCGGCTAATCTGGGTGCCAGCCCCACGCGGGCCTTCTGGACCGTGTTCCTGCCGCTGTCGTTGCCGGGGCTTTTTGCGGGTGCGCTGTTGGTGTTCGTGATCTGCCTGGGCTTCTACGTCACGCCTGCGGTGCTGGGCGGCGGCAAGATCATCATGGTGTCCAACCAGATCGCCAACGACATCGAGCTGTTCTTCAACTGGGGTGCGGCCAGCTCGCTGGGGGTGGTGCTGCTCGTGTCCACCATGGTCTTGCTGTGGCTGGCGTCCCGATTGACGCGGCTGGAGCAGTTGCTGGGGGCCAGCCGATGAGCGCCCCAGGCCAGGGCACACCCTTGCGCTGGCTGGACCGCCCGGCCAGCGCCACGCAGATCACGCACCGCGCCAGGCTGTGGCTTTATCTGCTGGCGGGGGCCGTGCTCGCCTTCTTGCTGATCCCGACGCTCATCGTGATCCCGATGTCGTTTTCGGCCTCCCAGTACCTGGAGTTCCCGCCCAAGAAGTGGTCGCTGCGTTGGTACGAGCATTACTTCTCTTCGGCCACCTGGATGAGCGCGACGGCCACCTCGCTGAAGGCCGCCGCGCTCACCTCGCTGCTGGCCACGCCCATCGGCACCCTCGCTGCCTACGGTCTGAGTGCCTCACGCCTGCGCGCAGCGCGTGCCCTGCAGGTGCTGCTCATCACGCCCATGATCGTGCCCGTGATCCTGATTGCCGTGGGTGTGTTCTACGTCTACGTCAAGGTCAAGCTGAACAACTCGCTGATGGGCCTGGTGCTGGCGCACACCATGCTGGCGGTGCCCATCGTGATGATCGTCGTGGCCTCGGCGCTCAAGAGCTTTGACATGAACCAGGAGATGGTGGCGCGCAGCCTGGGCGCCTCACGCCCGCGCGCCTTCCTGACCGTCACGCTTCCGCAGATCCGCTTTGCCGTGGTCTCGTCCGCAGTACTGTCCTTCCTCACGTCATTTGACGAAGTGATCCTGGCGCTGTTCGTCTCCGGTGGGCCCAACTCCACGCTGACGCGTCAGATGTTCCTGGCCCTGCGCGACCAGATCGACCCGACCATCGCGGCCATCTCCACGATCATGATCCTGGTGACCACGCTGATGTTCGTGCTGGCGCAGGTGTTTGGCAGGGGTGGAGCCGAGCGTTGATCGGACTCTAGAACGACCCGCCACGAATCCCTGAGGGCAGCGCAGTCTCCAACAGGCGACGACGACGCCGTGAGGCCTTTGGTCTTCCAGAGTTCAGACCTCGCTGAAAGGAGTGGAGGACTGGGTGGAATCCGACAGGCTTCCCGCCATGCCAGCCTGCACCCGGTTTCCCAAAACCCCTTGCCGCAGATCAATCAGCACTCGGGCTATGAGAGTGCTAATATTTGATCGCTCCTGAGTAATCAGGGTAAACACTGAAAGGTCTATGAGCACTGCTGCTGTCACCGCCCTTGCTGTCCGCGACCCGTGGTCGCTGGTGCCGTCGCTCGGCAATCTGGATGCCTACATCAGCGCCGTGAACCGGCTGCCGATGCTGTCGGCCCAGGAGGAGAGTGCGCTGGCTCGTCGTCTGCGCGATGAGGGTGATGTTCAGGCCGCCGGACAGTTGGTGCTGTCGCACCTGCGACTGGTGGTGTCGGTGTCGCGCCAGTACCTGGGCTACGGGCTGCCGCAGGGCGACCTGATCCAGGAAGGCAACGTGGGCCTGATGAAGGCCGTCAAGCGCTTTGACCCCGAGCAAGGCGTGCGCCTGGTGAGCTACGCGCTGCACTGGATCAAGGCCGAGATCCACGAATACATCCTGAAGAACTGGCGCATGGTCAAGGTGGCCACCACCAAGGCGCAGCGCAAACTGTTCTTCAACCTGCGCTCCATGAAGCAGGGGATGAAGGCCGAGGCCGAGGACGGCGAGACCCACCGCAGCACGCTCACCCCTGCCGAGGTGAGCCGCGTGGCGCGCGAGCTCAACGTCAAGCCCGAGGAAGTCATCGAGATGGAGACCCGCCTGTCGGGCGGCGATGTCGCGCTCGAGCCGACGGGAGACGACGAAGACGAAGCCTTTGCGCCCATCGCCTACCTGGCCGACGACCGCGACGAGCCCACACGCAGCATCGAAGCCCGCCAGCGCGACTGGATGGCCGGGGACGGCATTGCCCAGGCGCTGGACACGCTGGACGCCCGCAGCCGCCGCATCGTGGAGGAGCGCTGGCTCAAGGTGAACGACGACGCCAGCGGCGGCATGACGCTGCACGAGCTGGCGGCCGAGTACAACGTCAGCGCCGAGCGCATTCGCCAGATCGAGGTGGCGGCGATGAAGAAGATGCGCAAGGCCATCGAGGCGGCGGCCTGAGCCTGGGTCTCGCAGGCCAGTTAACCCCTACGGCCCTCCGGGGCCGTTCTACTTATCTGGCCCTGCGGGGCCGTTCTTCATGGCGGGTCACCCCGCCCGCGCGGCCTACTTCCCGTCCAGCAGCACCTTGAGATCCTGCGCCAGGGCCTCAGGGCCGGTGCCGTGACGGGTGAACAAGCGCACCCGGCCCTGCGGGTCGAACACGTAGGAGCCGGCGGTGTGATCGATGGTGTAGCTGCCCTCGGTCTTGCCAGGCACCTTGGCGTAGAAGACCTTGAAGTGCTTGGCCACAGCCAGGGTCTCCTCGGGCGTGCCACGCAGGGCGATGAAGCCAGCGCCGAAGTTGTCCACATAGGCCTTGAGCAGCTCGGGCGTGTCGCGCTCCGGGTCCACGGTGACGAAGATGCCCTGAACGCGCTCGCCGTCGGCTCCCAGTTGCTTCTTCACTGCGGCCAACTCCACCATCGTCGTGGGGCAGACGTCCGGACATTGGGTGAAGCCAAAGAAGACCACCACCGCCCGGCCCTTGAACTCCGCCAAGCTGCGGCGCTTGCCGTCCGGGTCGGTCAGGGACAGTTCACGGGCGTAGTCCGCACCGGTGATGTCAATGCCCTTGAAGCTCGGGGCTGAAGCCCGGTCACAGCCGCCAAGCATGGCGGCCAGGCTCAGCGTCAGCGCGCCGGCCAAGCGGATCATCAGGCTACGGCGTGAGGTGGCGGTCATGGCATCTGCCCCTGCAGCCAGGGGCCAAGGTAGTGATCCAGCAGCAGGGCTGCAAACAGCAGCGACAGGTGCCAGATCGAGAAGCGGAAGGTCTTTCGCGCCAGTGCGTCGCTGTAGTCGCGCCACAGCTGCCACGCGTACCAGATGAACATGGCGCCCAGCACCACGGCGCAGGCCAGGTAGATCAACCCGCTCATGCCGATGATGAAGGGCAGCAGGGTGCCGGCAAACAGCACCAGGGTGTAGAGCAGCACCTGCAGGCGGGTGAATTCCGGGCCGTGGGTCACCGGCAGCATGGGCAGGCCGGCACGGCGGTAGTCCTCCGTGCGGTACAGCGCCAGCGCCCAGAAATGCGGCGGCGTCCACAGGAAGATGATCAGGCACAGCACGATGGCTTCGGGCCCCACGTCGTTGCGCAGCGCGGCCCAACCCAGCACCGGGGGCATGGCGCCCGAGGCGCCGCCGATCACGATGTTCTGCGGCGTCAGCGGCTTGAGCACCACGGTGTAGACCACGGCATAGCCCACGAAAGTGGCGAAGGTGAGCCACATCGTCAGCGGGTTCACCCAGACCCACAGGATGGCGCTGCCCAACGCGCACAGCACGGCGGAAAACAACAGCGTCTGCGTGTTCGTCAGCTCGCCCTTGGCGGTGGGGCGCCAGGAGGTGCGCGCCATCTTGCGGTCGATCTGCTGCTCCACCAGACAGTTGAAGGCCGCTGCCGCAGCAGCCACCAACCAGATGCCGGCTGTGGCGGCGGCCGCAAGCCTCAAGTCGGGCAACCCAGGCTCGGCCAGCAGCATGCCGATCAAGGCGCAGAAGACGATGAGCTGCACCACCCGCGGCTTGGTCAGCGCGTAGTACTGCGACCAGCGGCTGGCCGATGGTGCGATGGGGGCGGTGGTACTTGTCATGAGGGCGGGCGAGGATTTTAGGAGGCTGCGCCCATCGCTCCTGGGGCCGGTCCGGACCGCCCCGCGTCCACGGCCTTGTCCATCGCACCAGCATTCTGGTGCAGACGGCCCGCTCGCGCGCGGGCGAGCAGCGACGTGGTGACCGCGACCAGGGCTGCCGCACCGGCCGAATGGGCCAGCGCCGCGGCCAGCGGCCACCCGAGCACCACATTGGACAAGCCACTCAGCATCTGCCACAGCGCCAGCGCCATCAGCCACAGGGCGGTGCGGCGCAGCGCGGCCTCACCGCCCGTCCACAAGCGCCAGGCCAGGGTGCACAGACCGGCAAACAGCACCAGCGCGACGATGCGGTGCACCATGTGGATGGCGACCAGGGCATCCATCGGAATGAAGCTGCCGGTGCCGGAGCGCCCCAGCTCACGCAAGATGGTGAAGCCCTCCGCAAAGTTCATCTGCGGCCACCATTGCCCGTTGCAGGAGGGAAAGCCCGTGCAGGCCAGTACCGCATAGTTGGTGGACACCCAGCCGCCCAGCGCAATCTGCACCCACAGCAAGGCGGTGACCCCCACCGCCCAGCCCCATTGGGCAGGGCTCAGCACCAAGCGGCGCCCGCGCCAGGTCTCGTGCTGCACCATCAGCAGCGCCAGCAGGAACATGCCACCCAGCAGGTGCGCCGTGACCACCGCCGGGTAGAGCTTGAGCGTGACCGTGTACTTGCCGAACAAGCCCTGGATCAGCACCCAAACCAGGGTCACGGTAGGCCACCAGGGCGAGTGCGGCAGCACCGAGCGGCGCCGGCCCTGGGCATCGGGAGCGCCCTGCCGAGAGCCCAACCAGCTGGTGGCCGCCATCACCAGGATCAGCACCCCCACGGTCATCGCGAGGTAGCGGTGGATCATCTCGATCCAGGCCTTGGTGAAGGTCACAGGCCCGGAGGGCATGGCCGTCTGCGCCGCATGGATGTCGCTGTGCGCGCCAATCGGGCTGGCAGCGCCATAGCAACCCGGCCAGTCAGGGCAACCCAAGCCCGATTCGGTGAGGCGGGTGAACGAACCGAAAACGATCAGGTCAAAGGTGAGGAAAAGAGTCACTGCCGTCAACGCGGCAATGCGCGCCCCGGTGTCGCGCCCACGCTGGCGCAGCCACACCCAGGACAGCGGCAGCGTGGCAATCACCAGCGCCAGCAAGGACAGGCGCAGCGTGGGCGACAGGTCAACGAGCGGGACGTCGTTCATGGAGATGGCACGTGGGACGGCAACGGAACGGGGGATGGAGTGCCGCAGACTTCAGCGGCCGGCCGGGTCCCAGAAGGAGGAGGCCCGCAACAGCCGCTCGAGGTCGCGCTTGACCTTGGCCGGCTCCGGCTGAGGCGGGAAGCGCATCATCCACTCGCCCATCGGGTCGACCACATAGAGGTGGTCCTGCAGGGTCTGCCCGCTGGCGGGTTGCAGCCAAGCCGCCAGTTCGGCCTGTGGCACCCGCAGCACCTGCACGGGCTCCGGGCCGGTGAGATAGGCCTTGAGTTCGGCGGGCAAGGGGGCTTCGTCAACGATCAGCCAGACCTTGTCCAGGCGGTCGCGCTCACGGCCCACCATCTGGCGCAATTGGCGCTGCATGTACAGGCGCTGCATGCAAGCCTCATCGCAGGCGCCCGTGCCCACCACCACCAACAGCCACTGGTTGCGCAGTGAGCTGGTCTCCACAGGCTGGCCCTCCAGGTTGCGCAGGGTCAGGCTGGCCGGCATGGTGCGCGAGGGCTGCACCAGGGTGCCGTAGTTGCTGCGGCCCTCGGGCCGGATCACGTAGTAGGTGAAGTACGAGGCCAGCACGGGCGCAGCGCAGGCCAGCAGCACCAGCAGCATCTTGATGCGGCCACTGACCGTGCGGCGGCGCAGGTCCTGCGGACCGGGTGTCGGCATGGTGTGCACCGTCAGCCCCAGCGGCTCATCCTG
>CAISJH010000166.1 GCA_903885585.1 uncultured beta proteobacterium | reverse complement strand
CCCATGAGCCCGGAGGAATTCAGCGCCTACCTGGCCAAGGAAGAGGCCACCTGGATGCCCATCATCAAGTCGGCCAACATCCGCGCCCAGTGAGAGCTGCCATGCGCCCTGAAGCCACCGCCCGACAGACGCTGCACATCGACGGCTTCGGCCACAAGAACCCCATCCCCGCAGCCGCGCGCAAGGGGCCGCTGCTGATGAGCGGCCTGATCAACGGCACCGACCCAGCCACGGGCCATCTGGCCGACGGGCTGGAGGCGCAGTGCGCCGCCATGTTTGAGCAGATGCGCCGCATCCTGGCTGCGGGCGGGGGCACCGTGGACGACCTGGTGCGCATGACCGTCTGGCTGAAAGACCGCAACCAGCGCGAGCCGCTGAACCGGCAGTGGCTCGCGATGTTTCCGGACCCGCTGCACCGCCCTGCACGCATGGCGCTTCATGCCCCCGATCTGGCCGGCGGCATCCTCGTGCAGTGCGAGATCACGGCCTACATCGATTGAGAGCACCCATGGCCACCACCGCCGCCAACTACCTCCCCTTCCACCCACACCCACGCCAGCCGAGTCGACTGCCCCCGCCAGGCACCATCGACAGCCAGTTCCACGTGCTGGGGCCCGCCGATGTCTACCCGGTGCGCCCGGGCGCGGCGTATGAGATGCCCAGCGCCACCTGGCAGGCACTGCGCCGCATGCACGACCAACTCGGCATTCAACGCGGCATCATCGTGCAGACCACCACCTATGGCGCCGACCACCGCGTGGTACTTGACGGCCTGGCCGCGCTCGGCCCGGGCTACAAGGCCTGCGCCAACGCCCTGCTGTTCGAGCACGCCACCGACGCCGAACTGGAGACGCTGCACCAGGCCGGCGTACGCGGGGCACGCTTCTCCTTCCGCCAGGCGCTGGGGGCCGTGCTCACGCGCGAGGCCTTCGACCGCGCGGTGGGCAAGCTGCGCGAGCTGGGCTGGTACATGAAGATCCAGCCCGAGCAAAGCGGCATCGTGGAGAGCGCGCACTGGTTCGAGCACCTGGACGTTCCCATCCTGATCGACCACATGGGCCGCGCCGACGCCGCGTTGGGCCCCGAGCACTGCCCCAACATCGCCAAGCTGCGTCAGTGGCTGGAGCGCGGCAACTTCTGGGTCATGCTGTCCCTGGGCGAGAAGATCTCCAAGGCCGGCGCACCGTGGGACGACGTCGTGCCCCTGGCTCGGGCGCTGATCGACGTGGCACCGCAACGCTGCGTGTGGGCCTCCGACTGGCCCCACCCGGTGTCCAGGCAACCCCCGCCCAACGACGCAGACCTGCTGGAACTGCTGTACCGCGTGGTGCGCAGCGAGGACGAGTTGCAACGCATCCTGGTGAAGAATCCCGCTGCACTGTTTGGCTACGAGACCTGAGCCCATGCCCTTCTTCCCCACGCGCACCGTCGTTGGTGCCCTGCTTGAGTTCCAGGGGGCCTGGCAGGCCATGGAGCCGGTGATGGCGCAGCCACCGCACCACCGCCCGCCGGTGCACCCGGTGCTCTACATCAAGCCCGCCAACACCTGGGCGCGTCACGGTGACCCCGTGCTGCTGCCACCGGACGTGGCCGAGGTGGAGATCGGAGCCACGCTGGGCATCAGCTTCGCACATACAGCCTCCCGCGTGAACGCCGCGCAGGCCCTGGAGTTTGTGTCGGGCTACTGCGTCGTCAACGACGTGACCGTGCCGCACCTGGACGCCCCCAAGCCTGCCCTGCTGCGCCCGCCCATGCGCCAGAAGTGCCGTGACGGCTTCTGCCCCATCGGCCCCTGGGTGAGCGCAGACGAGCTGCGCGACCCGGGCACCCTGGAGATCCGTTCGTACATCAACGGCGAGCTGCGCCAACGCAGCCACACCGCTCAGCTGCGCCGCAACGTGGCTCAGCTCATCGCCGATGTCAGCGAGTTCATGACGCTGGCGCCGGGTGACCTGCTGCTCATCGGCGTGGCCGAGCAGCCGGCGCGGGCCCGCGCTGGCGACACCATGGCCGTGGAGATCGACGGCATCGGCCGCCTGGAGAACCCGCTGCAAGCCGAAACCGCCGCCGTGCAGGAGGCCGCATGAAGAGCGCCCGTGTGTTCTTTGGTGGCGCCGTGCATGAGGCCACTCCGGCCAACGAGGCCACGGCATCGACAGGCGGCCTCCTCCCACTGCGCCTGGCCGACGGCCGCGTGGTGGACGAGGCCCAGGTGATGTGGCTGGCACCGTTTGAGCCGCGCACCATCTTCGCCCTGGCGCTGAACTACGCCGACCATGCGCAGGAGCTGGCTGCCAAGTCCTCGGCCGAGCAGGGCACGTTTCTGCAAGCGCAGCGCAGCGAGCCGGTGGTGTTTCTCAAGGGCGCCAACAGCGTGGTGGGCCACCGCGGCCTGACGCGAAGGCCCGCCGACGGCGAGTTCATGCACTACGAGTGCGAGCTGGCCGTGGTCATCGGCCGGGAAGGCAAGCGCATCGCACGATCACGCGCCATGGACTTCGTGCGCGGTTACACCGTGGCCAACGACTACGCGATCCGCAACTTTCTGGAGCCCTACTACCGGCCCAACCTGCGGGTGAAGAGCCGCGACGGCGGGACCGCGCTCGGGCCCTGGCTGGTGGACCGCGACGACATCGCCGACCCCATGAACCTGGCGCTGCGCACCGAGGTCAACGGCCGCGTGGTGCAGCAAGGTCACACCGGCGACATGATCCACGACGTGGCCTCGCTGATTGAGTTCCTCAGCAGCTTCATGACCTTGAGCCCGGGAGATGTCATCCTCACCGGCACGCCCAAGGGCTCGGTGGACGTGCAGCCCGGCGACGAGGTGGTGTGCGAGGTGGAGGGTGTGGGCCGGCTGGTGAACACACTGGTGGCCGACTGGCGCTGAGCGGCTGCTGCGCCTGAAGGCGGCGGGCACCCGATGGAGTGTCCGGCAGGACATCTGGCAAGACGTCTTGGACCTGGGGACTATCATGCCCTTGCTGGACTTGTGCAGCGTGTCAGCCGGCGCGCTGACACCACAGCCGGCCGCCGCAGATCCTGTGGCGCCACCCCGGCCGAGGCGCGACGCATGCAGAAGCTTCACCGCTGGACCGGGGACGAACCCGCTCATCCGCCCACGCAGCCATTGCTGTACCAGGTCGCGTACTGCAGCCGAGCTTCAAGCGACGTGGACCGTGCGGTGCTGCAGCGCATCGTTGCCACGGCCCAGCGCTATAACCCCGCCCACGGCATCACCGGGATGCTGGTGTTCGGCAGCGGTGTCTTCTTCCAATGGCTCGAGGGGCCCCATGAGCACGTGGTGGCGCTGATGCAGCGCCTGCGAGGCGACCCACGACACGACACGATGGTGGAGCTCAGCCAAGGGGAGGAGGTGCGGGAGCGGCTCTTTCCCCAGTGGGACATGGAGCTGGTGACCAGCGACCACATCCGCGAGGTGCTGGAAGACGCCCTGGAAAGCGCCAGCGACGAGCACAACCTGCGGGCGCTGCGCCACCTGCTGACATGCCTGGAGGCAGGGCCTTTGTCCGGAATTCAGGGCGGGTGATGGACACACACCGAACCGCGCACCCGAGCTATAAAGCGGACATCTGAAAGGCCGGCGGCGCTCCGCGGGCCGTGAAGCCCGCTCCAACGCCGCCACCGCCATGGTCGATTCCGCCGCCTCTGCGTTCCCCCGCCCCCTCGCCTGGGAAGGTGAGGGCACGCACCGTATCCCGTTTGTCGCCTACACCAGCGACGAGATCTATCGCAAGGAGCTGGAGCGCTTCTTCTACAAGGGCCACTGGTGCTACGTGGGCCTGGAGGCCGAGGTGCCGAACCCTGGCGACTTCAAGCGCACGGTGGTGGGCGAGCGTTCCGTGATTCTGGTGCGTGACCACGACGGCGCGCTGAACGTCTTCGAGAACATCTGCGCCCACCGCGGCATGCGCTTCTGCCGCGAACGACACGGCCATCGCAGTGCCTTCGTCTGCCCTTATCACCAGTGGAGCTACAACCTGAAGGGCGAGCTGCGCGGGGTGCCGCTGCGGCGGGGCGTCAAGCAGGACGGCGAGGTCCATGGCGGCATGCCGGCAGACTTCGACACCGCCGAGCACGGCCTCACGCGGCTGAAGGTGGCCACGCGCGGCGGCGTGGTGTTTGCCTCGTTCGACCACGCGGTGGAGTCCTTCGAGGACTACCTCGGCCCGGAGATCCTCGGCTGGTTTGACCGCATGTTCAACGGCCGGCAGCTCAAGATCCTGGGCTACAACCGCCAGCGCATCCCCGGCAACTGGAAGCTGATGCAGGAGAACATCAAGGACCCCTACCACCCCGGCCTGCTGCACACCTGGTTCGTGACCTTCGGCCTCTGGCGCGCCGACAACAAGAGCCGGCTGCGCATGGACCGCCACCACCGCCACGCCGCCATGATCAGCACCCGCGGCAGCGCGGGCCAGGCCGGGCAGGTGACGCAGGTCTCCAGCTTCAAGGCGGCCATGACCCTGCACGACCCGAGCTTCATCGACATCGTGCCCGAACCTTGGTGGTGTGGGCCCACGGCGGTGATGACCACCATCTTCCCCAGCGTCATCCTGCAGCAGCAGGTCAACAGCGTGTCCACGCGCCACATCCAGCCCAATGGCCACGGCAGCTTCGACTTCGTGTGGACGCACTTCGGCTTCGAGGACGACGATGCGGCCATGACGCAGCGGCGGCTGACGCAGGCCAACCTCTTCGGCCCGGCCGGCTTTGTCTCGGCCGACGATGGTGAGGTGATCGAGTTCAGCCAACAGGCCTTCGAAAGCAAGCCGTCGCACCACGCGCTGGCCGAGCTGGGAGGCCGGGGCGTGGAGGACACCGAGCACATGGTGACCGAGACGCTGATCCGGGGCATGTACCGCTACTGGCGCCAAGTGATGGAGGCTGAACCGGCAGGTGAAATGCCCGGTGAGATGGCGGGTCAATCGCCTGGTCAAGCCCCTGAGAACGGCCCCTCTGCATCAGCATGAACACGCCACGCCTGAGCTTCGAGGACTGGCTGGCCCTGAACCAGCTGTATGCCGACTACGCCCACACGGTGGACGCCGCGCAGTGGGACCGGTGGACCGAGTTCTTCACCGACGACTGCGTCTACCGCGTGCAACCGCGCGAGAACCACGAGCGCGGCTTCCCGCTGGCCACGCTCTCGCTCACCAGCAAGGGCATGCTCAAGGACCGCGCCTACGGGATCCAGGAAACGCTGTTCCACGACCCCTACTACCAGCGGCACGTGGTGGGCGCGCCCCTGGTACACGAGGTGAGCGCGGAGCGCATCCGTTGCGAGGCCAACTACGCGGTGTTTCGCACCAAGCTGTCGGAGCCCAGCACGGTGTTCAACGTGGGCCGTTACCTGGACGTGGTGGTGCGCACGCCGCAAGGGCTGAAGTTCGCCTCACGCGAGTGCATCTATGACAGCGAGTTGATTCCCAACTCGCTGATCTATCCGATCTGAGCGCGCCCGGCCTGCGCCCGGCTTGCCGAGGAGCCCGACCACGCCATGTGCAACCGCTACGTCGCACCCGCCCAAGGGGACATCGAACGGCACTGGCACCTCGGCGCGCGCCAGCCCGTGGGCCGCTGGGCGCCCGGGGTGTACCCCCGTGCACCGGGCCCCTTCATCCGCGCCCGCCAGGGTCAAGCCGGCCCGCGCGAGCTGGTGGTGGGCCAGTGGGCCCTGATTCCCCATTTCGCCAAGACCCCGAAGCTGAGCTACCAGACCAACAACGCACGCTCGGAGGAACTGGCCCAGAAGGCCAGCTACCGCGCGCCCTGGCAACGCGGCCAGCGTTGCGTGATCCCGGCCTGGGTGTTTGACGAGCCCTGCTGGGAGACCGGGCGCAACGTGTGGTGGAGCTTTCGGCGCGCCGACGGCCAACCCTGGGGCCTGGCCGGGCTGTGGAACACCTGGACGGACCCGGCCACGGGCGAGGTGGTGGAGAGCTACACCATGCTCACGCTGAACGCCGACGCCCACCCGCTGATGCGGCGCATGCACAAGCCCGACCCGAAGCTCGGCCCCGACCAGCAGGACAAGCGCTCGGTCATCCCCATTGAGCTGGACGAAGTGGACGCTTGGCTGTTCGGCAGCCAGGAAGAAGCGTCACGGCTGCTCAAACTGGCGCCTGCGGAGATCTTCAAGGCGGGGCCGGAGGCAGCCCCCGAGCCGTCACCGGCCGCGCCCAAAGAGAGCGCCCAGCGCCCCCTTCTTTAGCCCCACCCCCCACGCTTCAGCGCCGCGCCTGACGAACGCCGCACTCACCCATCTGCCCTCAGGGCGCCACTGCCCCCTCAGAACAAGGCCCCGACGTTGAACAGGGTGAGCACGCCCAGCACGGCAAAGATCGCCGCGGCAACGCCATGCACCAGCCGCATGGAGACCTTCCGGGCGATCTTGTCGCCCAGGAACACCGCCGGCACGTTGGCCAGCATCATGCCCAGCGTGGTGCCCAGCACCACCAGCACCAGCTCGCTGTAGCGCGCCGCCAGCGCCACGGTGGCGATCTGCGTCTTGTCACCCATCTCGGCCAGGAAGAAGGCCACCACCGTGGTGCCGAAGACGCCGAAGCGGTGTTGGGTGCCCACGCCATCGTCGTCGATCTTGTCGGGGATGAGCATCCAGCCGGCCATGGCCAGGAAGCCCAGGCCGATCACCCAGCGCAGCACGTCCGGGCCCAGCGCCTGCGCCACCCAGCCGCCCACCGCGCCAGCGGCGGCGTGGTTCGCCAACGTGGCCACCAGGATGCCGGCAATGATGGGCACCGGCTTTCTGAAGGCCGCCGCCAGAACGATGGCGAGCAGCTGGGTCTTGTCACCCATCTCCCCCAGCGCCACCACGCCCGTCGATACGAGAAATGCTTCCAAACAGGGTCTCCCAAAAGGTTGCTGCACGGGGCTCCGTGGCCGCGGCTGCATAGCCTTGATTGTCCGCTTCGCCGCAACAGCACCCGGCTGCCGCGGCGCTGCCCGGCCACTCCGCCTGCGGCTGCGCACAAAGCGCACCACCCCTGGACTGCCGCGGAGATGACATGCCGCTAGACTGCCCGCATGCGTCGAATAGCCACCGTCACCTTGATGGTTCTTGCCCTGCTGTGGCAGTCGGTGGCGCTTGCACGTGTGGGCTCGTCAGTGAACGTGCTGGTCGATCTGGAGCATGCTGCCCTGCACTGGCTGGGCGCCAGTCATCACCACCATGACGACGGCTCGTACCACGAGGAAGACTCGGCTGAAGCCACGCAGCATCTGATGACAGACCATCTGGGCGCTTCGCTGGAGCTGGCGGTCGGCCCCGAGCCCATGGCATCCCCAGGGACCGGCGCTGCGCCAGCGGAACGCCCAAGTCGCCCCTGGCCCAGCCCGCCGCCCGACGGGCTGTTGCGCCCCCCTCGACTCTGAACTGACCCGACTTCGCGGCAGGCGCCCTGCTCAGGGAGCCTGACCTCCCGTCGGCACATCCTGCGGAACCACCCTGAGCGCGCCACGCGCATGCAGGGCTCTTGTTTCCTTCGTGCCGGCAGCCGAACCGTCAGGATCATCGTGAAAGCCTTTTCCATGCCACGGTCATGCACCGTGGCCTGCGCCGTGGGCGGCGCCATCTCAGCCCTGGCCGCCAGCGCCACTGCGCCTGCACCGCCCAGCGCAAGCGCCAGCATCGGGGCCAGCCACGTCAGCACCGGCCGGCCCAGCTTGCAGGTAGCGCTTGCAGCAGCCTGGCAGCGCTCAGTAGCAGCCCGGGAGAACGAAGGCCGACGTCAGCGCGCACAGGCCGAAAGCGAAGCCGCCAAGCCCTGGTGGGCCGGGCCACCGGCCCTGGAGATCAGCCACCGCAACGACCGGCTGCAAGGCCATGCCGGCCAGCGCGAACTGGAAATAGGGGTGTCGGTGCCACTGTGGCTGCCCGGGCAGCGGGCTGCCACCGCGAGCACCGCGCAGGCCGCATCGGCCCAGGCGGCAGCCGCCGAACAGGCCGAGCGCCTGCACTTGGCCGGAGAGCTGCGCGAGGCCGCTTGGTTGCTATCGGCCCTGGAGGCCGAGGCGGCGCAAGCCACCGCCCACACCCTGGCGCTGCGCCAGCTGGCGGCGGACGTTGAGCGCCGCGTGCAGGCCGGCGACCTGGCCCGGGCTGACGCCCTGGCGGCCCAGGCTGAACACCTGGCCGCTGCGGCACAACAGGCCGAGACCGGCCTGCGCCTGCAAGCAGCGCGGGCGCGCTGGACTTTGCTGACCGGGCTGGTGGCGTCACCCGACCTGGGGGCTGGCCACCAGGCCCCCGTCAACGATACAGTCAGCGAGAGGATCAGCCCCAGGGCCAACGACCAGGCCAACGACCGGGCCAGCGAGAAGGCCAGCGAACGGGGCAGCGAGAAGCCGAGCGATCACTCTGCAGCACCGGGCGCCGCGATGACGCAGGGTGTAACGCAGCCGCCTGCCTCCCAACTTGAACAGCACCCGCAATGGCTCTTGGCGCGGCAGACCACCACACTGGCGCGCCAAAGGGTGGAGCTGCTGCGCCTGTCCAACCGGGATGCTCCCGAGCTGAGCCTGGGCCTGCGCCAGGACACGCCCGGGCGCGGCGCAGGCTCGCAGGGCAGCCTGGGCGTGGCCCTGCGCCTGCCCTTGGCCACGGAAGCACGCAACCGGCCGCAGCAGGTGCAAGCCCTTACCGAGCTGGCCTTGGCCGA
The DNA here is from genome assembly GCA_903885585.1 of uncultured beta proteobacterium. Lineage (GTDB taxonomy): Bacteria > Pseudomonadota > Gammaproteobacteria > Burkholderiales > Burkholderiaceae_C > Rubrivivax. The sequence goes on along the minus strand of CAISJH010000166.1, from coordinate 7,969 downwards.
GGCACAGGCCCAGCGCCTGCGCGAGCGTCTGGACAGTGACCTGACCCAGGCGCACCAGGCCTTGCAAGCCGAGGAGGCCCGGCTGCGCGCCGAGGCCGAGCGTGCCCGCCTGCTGCGCGAGCGCGCCGCGTTGATCGACAAGTCCTTCCGCGCTGGCGAGTCCGCGCTGCCCGACCTGCTGCGCGCCCTGCACGCCGCCGCACAAGCCGACGGCGCCGTGGCCCGTCAGACCGCCGCCAAGGGCCTGGCGCTCGCACGACTTCAACAAGCTCTGGGACTTCTGCCATGAACCCACACCCCAAACACCTCGCGCTCCACATGCCAATCATGCACGTCAGGCACCTGCGGGCCGCCCCAGCGGCGAAGGCTCTGGTGGCCCTGACGGCCCTGACGCTCGCCATGGCGGGTGCGGGCCACGCAGGACCTGGCGCCCACGGGCCCAACGGCGAGCATCTGGACGCGCCCGGCACGGCCCGCACCGTCACCAGCCTGCCGCGTGTGCAAACCCATACCGAAGCCTTTGAGCTGGTAGCCGAATTACGCGCCACGGAGCTGACGATCCTGGTGGACCAGTACGAGAGCAACGAGCCCGTACTGGGCGCCCGGCTGGAGGTGGAAAGCCGCGCCGTCAAGGCCACGGTCAGCTTTCGTGCCGAGCAGGGCGACTACGTGGTCACGGATGCCACGCTGCTCAAGGCCCTGAACGCGCCCGGCGAGCACGCGCTGGTCTTCACCTTGGTGGCGGGCACCACCAGTGACTTGCTGGACGGCACGCTGGTCACCCCCGCAAAGGCCACCGCCGCCGGAAGCCACACCGGCCACACCAGCCCCGACCACGCCGCAGGCGATGCCCATCACCACGACTTGGAACGTGCCGCCTGGGTGGGGGCCGGCATCGTCGCCCTGAGCCTGGTGGGCGGCATCGGCTGGTGGCGCCAGCGCAGACAGCCGGCCAGGCTGCAGCAAGGAGGTCAATGATGAAAGCTCTCGACATAAGCCGTATCGGCCACGCTGGCCGCCCTGCTGCACCCCGTTGGTCGGGTGCTCTGCTGATGCTGACGCTGAACCTGGCGCTCGCGGTGGGAGCAACCGGCGCCCGCGCTGCCCCTGGCGCCCATGGCCCCAATGGCGAGCACCTCGACGCACCCGGCCCGGCCGTCAACGCCTCGGGCCTGGCGCGCCTGCCCGACGGCAGCGTCAACGTGCCGAAACTCGCGCAGCGGCGCATGGCCATCCGCACCCTGCCGGCACCAACCTCGCAGGCCGCCGTCACGGTGGAGATGCCAGGCCGGGTGGTGGCCGACCCCAACGCCAGCGGGCGGGTGCAGGCCGCACACGGCGGACGCGTCGAGCCCGGCCCGCGCGGCCTGCCCATCGTGGGGCAGGCGGTGCGACGCGGCGACGTGCTGGCCTACGTGCGCCACCACGCCGAGCCCTACGCCCTGGCAGCCCAGCAGGCGCAACTGACCGAGTTGCGCGCCCAGCGCCAGCTGGCCGAGGCGCGCGTCAAGCGCCTGGAGGGCCTGGAAGGCACGGTGCCGCGCAAGGACATCGAGGCCGCACGCGCAGAGGCCGGCAGTCTGGCCGAACGCGAGCGCAGCATCGGTGGCAGCCTGCAAGTCCGCGAGGCGCTGGCCGCGCCCATCAGCGGCGTGATCACCCGCAGCGACCTGGTCGCCGGGCAGGTGGTGGACCCGCGTGACGTGCTGGTGGAACTGGTGGAGCCGTCGCGTCTGCTGGTGGAAGCCACCACCGCAGACCCGAGCGCGGCCGCGCGGATTGCGAGCGCCACGCTGCAAGGCACGCCGCAGGCCAGGCTGCAACTGCTGGGCGCCGCGCGTACGCTGCGCGATGGGGTGCTGCCCATCACCTTCGCCGTGACCGCGGCCAAGTCCGGCACTCCTTTGCCGCTGGCCATCGGCCAGCCGGTCACCGTGCTGGCGAGCTCCAAGGAGCGCGTGGGCGGCGTGGTCCTGCCCGCACAGGCCGTGGTGCGCAGCCCGTCCAACGAGTCCATCGTCTGGATCAAGTCGGGCGCCGAGCGCTTCATCCCGCAGCCGGTGCAGTTCAGGCCGCTGGACTCCAGCACGGTGGTGGTCACGCAGGGCCTGAGCGCCGACAACCGCGTGGTGGTGCAGGGTGCAGCGCTGATCGCGCAGATCCGCTGAACGGAAAGTCAAACGGAAAGCCAACATGTTCAATTGGATCGTCCGTTCCAGCCTGCACAACCGCCTGTTCGTGCTGGCCTTCGCGGCGCTGTTGATGGTCTATGGCGCGATGACGGCCTGGCGCACGCCCGTCGACGTCTTCCCCGACCTCAACAAGCCGCTGATCACCGTGCTCACCGAGGCTGGCGGCATGGCGCCGGAGGAGGTCGAACAGCTGGTGACCTTCCCGCTGGAGACGGCGCTCAACGGCATGTCCGGCGTGACCCGCGTGCGTTCCACCTCGGGGGTCGGGCTGTCACTGGTGTACGCCGAGTTCGACTGGGGCACCGATATCTACCGCAACCGCCAGCTGGTGGCCGAGCGCCTGGCCATCGTGCGTGCGCAGATGCCCGGTGACATCACACCCGTGATGGGGCCGGTGTCGTCGATCATGGGCGAGATCATGCTGGTGGCGCTGCCGCTGGTGGCGGGTGATGGGAAAGCCCCGGCGGCCACCCCCATGCAGGCCCGCGAGTACGCCGACTTCGTGCTGCGGCCGCGGCTGCTGTCCATTCCCGGGGTGTCGCAGGTCATCCCGATCGGCGGTGACGTGCGCACGCTGCGCGTGGCCCCCGACACGGCGCGCATGGCGCAGTTCGGCGTCTCGCTGACGCAGATCGAACAGGCCCTCAAGGGCTATGCCGGCAATGCCGGCGGTGGCTTCATCGACCTGAACAGCCGCGAGTACCTGATCCGCCACCTGGGCCGCAGCAACCGCGCCGAAGACCTGGCCAGCATTGCGGTGGCCTGGAAGGACGGGCGCGCCATCCTGCTGGAGCAGGTGGCCGGCGTGTCCTTCGCGGCCGGCCTCAAGCGCGGTGACGCCGGCTACAACGGCGTGCCGGCGGTGATCGTCAGCGTGCAGAAGCAGCCCGATGCCGACACCGTCAAGCTCACCGCGCAGGTGGAGTCTGCGCTGGCCGAACTGAAGCAGGGCTTGCCCACCGGCCTGGCCGCGCCGCGCGTGCTGTTCCGCCAGGCAGACTTCATCAAGGCCTCCATCGGCAACGTGGCCGAGGCGCTGCGCGACGGCGCCATCATGGTGGCCATCGTGCTGTTCGCCTTCTTGCTGTCGGTGCGCACCACGGTCATCTCGCTGGTGGCCATTCCACTGTCGCTGGCGGTCACCGCGCTGGTGTTCAAGCTGCTCGGGCAGTCGATCAATGTGATGACGCTGGGCGGCCTGGCCATTGCCATCGGCGAGTTGGTGGACGACGCCGTGGTGGATGTGGAGAACATCCTGCGGCGGCTCAAGCAGAACCGGGCAGCCGGTGATCCGCTGTCGGTGCTGGAGGTCCTGCGCCGCGCCAGCGTTGAGGTGCGCTCGGGCATCGTCTACGCCACCGTCATCGTGGTGCTGGTCTTCGTGCCGCTGTTCGCGCTGCCGGGCATCGAGGGGCGCCTGTTCACGCCGCTGGGCATCGCCTACATCGTCTCCATCCTCGCGTCGATGCTGGTGTCGATGACCGTCACACCGGTGATGTGCTGCTACATGCTGCCGACCATGAAGCGGCTGGACCATGGCGACAGCCCGCTGGTGGCGTGGCTCAAGCGCCAGGACACCCAGCTGCTGCACTGGTCCTTCGGCCGCGCACGGCTGTTGATCGCGCTGGCCGCACTCGCCGTCGCGGGCGCCGCAGCCACGGTGCCGTTCTTTCCGCGCGCCTTCCTGCCAGCCTTCAACGAGGGCTCGCTGGTGCTGGGGTTGGTGATGCAGCCAGGCACTTCGCTGGCCGAGGCCAACAGGGTGGGCTCAGTCGCTGAAACGCTGATCCGCCAAGTGCCCGAGGTGACGCAGGTGGGCCGCCGCACGGGCCGCGCCGAGCTCGATGAGCACGCCGAGGGCGTGCACTCGGCCGAGATCGACGTCGACCTCCAACGGTCTGGCCGCGACCGCGAGGCCATCATGGCCGACATCCGCGACAGGCTGTCCACGCTGCCGGCGCAGGTGGCCATCGGCCAGCCCATCAGCCACCGGCTGGACCACCTGCTGTCGGGTGTGCGGGCGCAGATCGCCGTCAAGATCTTCGGCGACGACACCGACACGCTGCGCGGCCTGGCCGAGCAGATGCGATCGCAGCTGGCCACGGTGCCAGGTCTGGTGGACCTGACGGTCGAAAAGCAGGTGCTGATCCCGCAGATCACCGTGCGGCTGGACCACCGCAAGGCCGCGCAGATGGGCCTGGCCCCTGGCGAGGCCATTCGGGTGCTGCAGGCGCTGACCGACGGGGCGCATGGCGCCGACATCGTGGACGGCCCGCGCCGCTACGAACTGGTGCTTCGTTTACCGGACCAGCAGCGCAGCCCTCAGGACCTGGCGCGCACCTTGATCGACACGCCGGCCGGCCGCGTGCCCGTCTCCAGCATCGCCACGGTGGAGGAAACCGACGGGCCGAATCAGATCGGCCGCGAGAACGGACGTCGACGCATCATCGTCTACGCCAATACCGACGGCGCCGACATGGGCCGGGTGATTCGCGACATCCGCGCCATCATCGACAAGACCCCTCTGCCCACCGGCAACTTCATCAGCCTGGAAGGTCAATTCCAAGCCCAGGAACAAGCCACGCAACTGATCGCCGGCCTGTCGGTGGTGTCGCTCGTGATGATCTTTCTGGTGCTGTACAGCCGCTACCAGTCGGCGGTGCTCGCCGGCATCGTCATGGCCAACATCCCGCTGGCGCTGATCGGCTCGGTGGTGGCCATGTGGCTCGCGGGTGTGAGCCTGTCGGTGGCCTCGATGGTGGGCTTCATCACGCTGGCCGGCATTGCCACGCGCAACGGCATCCTGAAGATCAGCCACTACATCAACCTGTGCAAGTTCGAAGGCGAGACCTTCTCTCAGGCCATGATCGTTCGCGGCTCGCTGGAGCGGCTGACGCCCGTGCTGATGACGGCGCTGGTGGCCGCCTTCGCGCTGACGCCGCTCCTGCTGGCGGCGGACGCGCCGGGCAAGGAGATCCTGCACCCAGTGGCGGTGGTGATCTTCGGCGGGCTCGTCAGCTCCACCTTGCTCGACACGCTGCTCACGCCCGTGCTGTTCTGGCTGTTCGGCGAGAAGGCGACGAAGCGGTTGACACAGCCGGCACCTGACGCCACGCCAGGCGAAGCCCCCACACTGGAAGCCTTCTGAGTTGAAATCAGGCCTTGCGGCGCCGCCTGTTCCAGTGCGTTGCTACTTGAAGGAGTTCGTAGAGATGAAGATCAAGTTGCTGGCCGCAGTCGTGCTCGGCCTGTCCGCCCTGTCGTTCAACGTGGCCATGGCCCACGGCGAGAACAAGGCCAAGCACGGCGGGGTCGTGTCCGCGGCCAGTGACCTGCATTTCGAGCTGGTGGCCACGTCCACAGGCGCGGCGATCTACATCGACGACCACGGCAAGCCCATGGCGCCCACCGGCATGACCGGCAAGCTCACCGTGCTGAACGGCGCCGAGAAGTCCGAGGCCGAGCTGACGGTGGCCGCTGACAAGCTCGAAGCCAAGGGCCTGAAGCTGGTCAAGGGAGCCAAGGTGGTCGCCGCGCTCACCACGCCTGCAAAGAAGGCCATCACCGTCCGGTTCACGGTCAAGTAAGCGGTGAGCCTGTCCAGCGCTCCGCACACCCTGCCTGCCCTGCGCGGGGGCCTGCTGGCCCTGCTGGCCGCGGTGCTGTTCGGCATCAGCACACCGCTGGTGCAGCAATTCGGTGCCGGCCTGGGGGCCTTCAGCACGGCGGCGCTGCTCTACGGCGGCGCCGCGGCAGTGGGCATGCTCTCGAGGCAGCGCATAGAGCGTGAGGCCCGGCTGCAACGAAGCGACCTGCCGCGCCTGCTGGCGATGGCGGCGTTCGGCGCCGTCATCGGCCCGGTGGCGCTGGCTTGGGGCCTGCAGAGAACGAGCGGCACCAGCGCCTCGTTGATGCTCACGCTCGAAGCCCTCTTCACCGCCGTGCTGGCCTGGCGCCTGTACCGCGAGACCATGGACGGCCGCGTCTGGACGGCGATGGCCCTGCTGCTGGCCGGGGGCATGGTGCTGGTGCTGGACCAGGGGCTGACCGCTGGTTCGGGCGGCGCCCAGCTGTGGGGGTTGCTCGCCGTGCTGCTGGCCACCGCGGCCTGGGGGGTGGACAACACCTTGTCGCGTGCCCTGGCCGAACGCGACCCGGGTCAGGTGGTCATGGCCAAGGCCGCACTGGGTGTGACGGCCACGGGCGTTCTGGCCATCCTTTCGGGCGAGCCCCTGCCGTCTCCTGCGGCGGCGCTGGCTCTCTTGGCCATCGGCGCCACCGGCTACGGGCTGAGCTTGCGCTTCTACCTGCTCGCGCAGCGTGCCTTTGGCGCTGCACGCACCGGCTCGGTGTTCGCCTTCGCCCCCTTCATCGGAGCCGCCCTGGCCATCGCCCTGGGCGAGCGCTCACCCAGCGGCCTGTTGTTGCTGGGCAGCGCGCTGATGCTGGCAGGGGTGGTGCTGCACCTGGCCGAGTCCCACGCCCACGAGCATGAACACGAAGCGCTGGAACACGAGCACGCCCATCGGCACGACGACGGCCACCACACTCACACCCATGACCCGATGCCCACCGGCGAGCACAGCCACTGGCACGGCCATGAACCGCTGCGCCACACCCACGCCCATGTACCGGACGCCCATCATGCGCACCGACACTGAGGCAGATCAGAGGCTGAAGCCCCGCTCGACTCCCTGAAAGGACTGCGATGACAGAACTTGGACACCCCTTCCGCCACCGCCTGGACCACACGCCCCCGCACAAGCGGCCGCCGCTGAGGCTGCCCGGGGGCGCAAGGCTGGCCGTTTGGACCATCGTCAACGTGGAGCACTGGAGCCCGGCAGGCGCCATGCCGCGCACCGTGCTGCCGCCTCCCATGGGTCAACCGCTGCTGCCCGATCTGCCCAACTGGGCCTGGCACGAGTACGGCATGCGGGCCGGGTTCTGGCGCTTCCTGGAGGTGCTGCAGGCGCGCTCGATCACACCCACGTTCGCTGTCAACGGCTCGGCCTGCGAGCTGTACCGGGACGCCTGTGAGGCTGCGCGCGATGCGGGCTGGGAATTCATGGGCCACGGCTTCGTCCAGAAGCCCATGCACCGGGTGGAGGACCAGGCGCAGGCCATCGCCGACACTGTCAAGGCGATCCGCGACTTCACCGGCAAGCCCGTGCGCGGGTGGGAGAGCCCGGGCCTGACCGAGACCGACGAGACCCTGGACCTGCTGGCCGAAGCCGGCATCGAGTACGTGGCCGACTGGGTGCTGGACGACCAGCCGCTGACGCTGCGCACGCGCGCCGGCCCCGTGGTGTCGGTGCCCTACACGGTGGAGGTGAATGACGTCGTCATCTCGGCCGTGCAGCAGCAGCCCTCCGACGAGATCCTGCGGCGCGGGCGCGACCAGTTCGACCGGCTGTACCAGGAGGGCGCTACATCGGCCAAGGTCATGGCCATCTCCATCCACCCCTACCTCACCGGGGTGCCGCACCGCATCAAGTACCTGGAAGCCCTGTACGACCACATCCTGTCGCACCCCGGCGTGGTGATGTGGACGGGCGAGCAGATCATGGAGTGGTATCGCACCCAAAACGTCTGAAGAAAGCTGGACCGGGGCCTGCGCTCAATTCACCTCAAGCCCACTCAATCCCGCTCGCGCCGGCCCCGCTCCCGGCCCCCGTGCTCCTTCGGCTCCACACCGGGGTCGCGATGGCACTCCACGCAGTTCTGAAAGTCCCGGATGCCTTCCTTGAGGTGCTTGGCGCGGACCTTGGCCTGCGAGT
>CAISJH010000165.1 GCA_903885585.1 uncultured beta proteobacterium | reverse complement strand
GGTGCAGCTGAAAAGTTGGTCATGGCGTTGTTCAGCACCACGCCCTCGAAGGCCAGGCGGGCACCGAAGTTGAGGTTGTTGGTGGTGGTCAGCGACACCACGTTGCCTTGACGGTCGGCCACAGCCAGTTGGCTGGTCTGTGCATGAGTGGGGCCTTCGTCGGCCGCTGGGTGCGCCAGCGCCTGCAGCCTTCCCGCCGTAGGGTTGGGTTGGGCCTTCGAAGGGCTGATCTGAAGCGCGCGTTGGCGCAGGTAGTCCTCGGAGGTCATTGCGGCCGTGGGTACGCGGACGTGATCAGGGTCGCCCACGTGCAGCCGACGGTCCGCCTGTGCCAGCTTGCCAGCCTCCACGTACAGGTGGAGGAAGGCCGGGTCCTGGAAGTCGAAGCGGTTCTGGGCGCGTGCCTGCACCATCTGCAGGATCTGCAGCACGGCGATGCCGCCAAAAGACGGGGGCGGTGCGGTGCACACCCGATAGACCAGAAAGGGGGCGCAGATCGCTTCGCGCTCTACGGCGCGATAGGACTGCACATCCTCGGGCGTCATGAGGCTGGGCTTGAAGCCCCGTTGGGCTGCTTCCACAAAGCCTTTGGCTGCGTGATGTTGCCACCAGGCCCTGGGCCCGTGACTGGCGATGTAGGCCATGGTGGCAGCGTAGGCGGGATGCCTGATCACGCTGCCCACAGGCAGGGGGCGGCCGTCAGGGCCGAAGTACAGGCCAAAGTCCTGGCGCAGTTCACGGCCCGCCTCGGGGGAACTGAGCACGCTGTGGAGATAAGGCGGCATGGGGAAGCCCTCCCGGGCCAGCCGCAGGGCTGGCTCCACCAGCGCTGGCCACGCCAGGCGGCCGTGACGCTCATGGGCCAGCATCAAGGCCGGCAATGCACCAGGCACGCCCACGCTGCGACCGCCCCGCTGCGAGGGCTCTGACGGCAGCAGGCTGCCGTCAACGTCGGTGCGTAGGCTGGCGGTGGTACGGCGTGGTGCTGCTGCCAGCCCGTCAATGGCGCTCAAGCGTTGGTTCGCCTGGTCCCAATGCAGCATCAGCAGGCCGCCACCCAGGCCTGAGGATTGAGGCTCCACCAAGCCGAGCACCATCTGTGCAGCGATGGCGGCGTCCACGGCGGTTCCGCCTTGGGCCAGGATGTGCAGGCCGGCCTGTGTGGCCAGCGGGTGCGCCGTGGCCACCATCTGTGGGCTGGCCCCCGCGGTCGTTGGAGGCCGAGGCCCTGGCTCTGACGCGCAGCCCCCCATCAGCCCGAGGCAGAGGCCAGACAGCACACCTGCCGTCCAGCGCACCGCAGGCAGGAAGACCCTACAGACCTTGCCGCTTGGGTGTTCCTGAATGGAGTCCCACCGGCCTTCGGGCGGCACGCATGGGGTTGCGATCGCGTTCCCCGCGAACTTCAGATGTCCTGGTCTGAGTTGCTTCATGAAAGCCCGCTCCTCGCTGAACTGAGTCCCTCCGGCCTCTGGTCCGAGCTGCCCACTACCTGATGAGCGCCGTCAGTCCTTGTGACGCCGGGCGTGTTGTGCTCCGGTGCGCCCTCGCGGGGACAAGCCTCTCGATCAACGTCAGCGTCAATAACCACCAGTCCGTTGACTACCCATGCTTCCATTCCGCACGCCAAGGAAAACGGGCGTCAGCGGTGATTGAACCTCTGACGCCCGTCTGGTCTGGTGCCGGTGAAAGGAGTCGAACCCTCGACCTTCGCATTACGAATGCGCTGCTCTACCAACTGAGCTACACCGGCGAAAAACAGGATTATAGGCGGGCAAACAGCCTCAGCCTGCCGCCGCAACGTGGTAATCGGACACCCGCTGCACCTCGTTCTTCGATCCCAGGATGACACTCACGCGCTCGTGCAGTTTCTTCGGGCCGATATCCATGATGCGTTGCTGGCCGTTGGTGGCCATGCCACCAGCCTGCTCCACCAGGAAGGCCATGGGGTTGGCCTCGTACATCAGACGCAGCTTGCCGGGCTTGTCGGGTTCGCGCTGGTCCCAGGGGTACATGAAGATGCCGCCGCGCGTGAGGATGCGGTGCACATCCGCCACCATGCTGGCGATCCAGCGCATGTTGAAGTCCTTGCCGCGGGGGCCTTCCTTGCCGGCCAGGCACTCATCGATGTAGCGGCGCACGGGAGGTGCCCAGTGACGCATGTTGCTCATGTTGATGGCGAACTCCTTGGTGTCCGCCGGGACCTGCACGTTGTCCTGCGTCAGCACGAAGGAGCCCTGCTCGCGGTCCAGCGTGAACATGGCGACACCGTCGCCCACGGTCAGTACCAGCGTCGTTTGCGGGCCATAGACGCAGTAGCCGGCGGCGGCCTGTTGCCTGCCGGGTTGCAGGAAGTCCTCCTCGCTGACACCTCGCGTGTGACCTACCTTGCGAAGCACCGAGAAGATGGTGCCGATGCTGACGTTCACGTCGATGTTGGAAGACCCGTCCAGCGGGTCGAACAGCAGCAGGTATTCGCCCTGCGGATAGCGGTGGGGCACCAGGTGGATGGAGTCCATCTCTTCGCTGGCCATGGCCGCCAGATGACCGCCCCACTCATTGGCCTCGATCAGCACCTCGTTGCTGATGACGTCCAGCTTCTTCTGCACCTCGCCCTGCACGTTCTCGCTGCCGGCGCTGCCCAGCACGTCGCCCAGCGCGCCCTTGTTCACCGAGATGGCGATGCGCTTGCACGCGCGCGCCACCACCTCGATCAACAGGCGCAACTGCGCCGTGATGTGGCCGTGCTGGCGCTCCTGTTCAACGAGGTACTGGGTGAGGCTGATGCGCTTGGCCATGTTGGGCTTGCTCCCTTGTGCTGTGTGATGGCGCCTGTTCAACCCGCGGCCAGCGAGCGCGTGACGATCTCTCGCGTGTCTGCGCTCAGTTCGGCCTTGCCGGCCACGCGGGCGATGGCTTCGCGGGCGGCGCTCCGGTAAGGTTCGGGCAAGGTTGTCCAGCGGTCCAGCGCGCGGGCGAAGCGTGCGGCCAGCTGCGGGTTGAACGCGTCGATCTCCACCACCTTGTCGGCCCACAGCACGTAGCCTGCGGCGTCGGCACGGTGGAAGGCCGCCGGGTTGGTGTTCCAGGCAAACAGCAGCGCGCGAGCGCGGTTGGGGTTGCGCAGTGAGAAGTCCGGGTGCTGGAGCAACTGCCGCACGCGAGCAAACACACGCCCCTGCTGCTCAGGCGCACGGGCCTGGAGCGTGAACCACTTGTCGACCACCAGGGGGTCGTTCGCAAACAGGCTGTGCATGCGCTCCAGGGCCGGCACGGCCAGTTCGGCATGCACGTTCACCAAGGCCTGCAGGGCGCCCAAGCGGTCGGTCATGGTGCCCGCGTCCTTGAAGCGCTGATAGGCGCGTCCGGGCCATACGGCGTCTGAGGTGCGGACGGCCTGGCGCACGAGCATGGCCAGGGCCAGATTGGCCAGGGCGCGGCGGCCGCTCTGCGTCCCCGTGGGGGCGTAGCCTTCGCGCACCTGGTGGGCGTCCCAGGCCCAGGCCCAGTCGTCGTGCAGTTCGCGTGCCAACTGGTCCAGCAGCGTTTCGCGCACCGCATTCACGCGCTCGGGGTCCGCTCCGTCGATCTGGTCGAACAGCTCTCGCTCGCTCGGCACGTTCAGCACCAGTTCCTTGAAGGCGGCGTCGAGCGAAGGGTCCCTCAGCACCTGGCGCAGGGAGTCCACCAGGGCCTGATCCAGCACTTGGGTGCCAGTGTCAGCGTCGCTGTGGAGCACGGACAGTGCCCCCCGCACGTGACTCATCACCAGACGCTGCGCCGCCTCCCAGCGGTTGAAGGCATCGGCATCGTGCGACAGCAGCACGCGCAGCGCTTCATCGTCCATGCCGTCCTCCAGCACCACGGGCGCGCTGAAACCGCGCAGCAGCGAGGCCACGGGAGCACCTTCCAGGCCGGTCAGGCCGGTGAAGGTCCAGCTCTGTTCGGCCGCCTCCAGCACCAGCAATTGCTCTTCTGACGCGTCGCTCTGGCCCTGCAGCGTGAGCGGCAGCGCACGGCCGTCACGGGCCACCAGGCCCATGCGCACTGGCACCACGTACGGCTGCTTGTCGGGCTGGCCTGGCGTGGCTTTGCAGCTTTGCGCCAGGGTCAGGGTGAAGGTGCCGGCGGTGCTGTCCCAGGATGAAGTGGCGCGCAGGCGCGGTGTGCCGGCCTGGCCGTACCAGCGCTTGAAGGCCTCCAGTCGGGTGGCCAGGGCGCTGCCGGGGTTGGCGTCGGCAATCGCCTGGGCGAAGTCGTCGCAGGTCACGGCCTGGCCGTCGTGGCGCTGGAAGTACAGGTCCATGCCCTTGCGGAAGCCTTCGCGACCCACCAGCGTGTGCATCATGCGCACCACCTCCGCCCCCTTCTCGTAGACGGTGGAGGTGTAGAAGTTGTCGATGGCGGCGTAGCTGTCGGGGCGCACCGGGTGCGCCATCGGACCGGCATCCTCGGGGAACTGCACCATGCGCAGGCCGCGTACGTCCTCGATGCGCTTGACGGCGCGCGCCGAAGCGTCGCCGGCCATGTCCATGCTGAACTCCTGGTCGCGGAAGACCGTCAGGCCCTCCTTGAGCGAGAGCTGGAACCAGTCGCGGCAGGTGATGCGGTTGCCCGTCCAGTTGTGGAAGTACTCGTGGCCCACCACGCTCTCGATGCCGGCAAAGTCGACATCGGTGGCCGTGGCGGGGCTGGCCAGCACGTACTTGGTGTTGAAGATGTTGAGGCCCTTGTTCTCCATGGCCCCCATGTTGAAGTCTTCCACCGCCACAACCATGAAGCGCTCCAGGTCCAGCGGCAGGCCGAAGCGGGCCTCATCCCAGGCCACGGAGGCGATGAGCGAGTTCATCGCGTGCTCGGTCTTGCCCAGGTCGCCGCGGCGCACGTACACCTGCAGCAGATGCTCGGTGCCGGCGCGGCTGCGGATGCGCTGCTCGCGCGCCACCAGGTCGGCTGCCACCAGGGCGAACAGGTAGCTGGGCTTGGGGAAGGGGTCGTGCCACTTGGCGTAGTGGCGTCCGCCGTCGAGCGTGCCCTGCGCCACCAGGTTGCCGTTGGACAGCAGCACCGGGTACTTCTTGCGGTCCGCGCGCAGCGTGACGGTGAAGACCGCCATCACGTCCGGCCGGTCGATGAAGTAGGTGATGCGGCGGAAGCCCTCGGCCTCACATTGCGTGAAGAAGCCGCTGCCGCTGGTGTACAGGCCCGACAGCTGGGTGTTCTTCTCCGGCGAGCAGGTGTTGCGGATCTCGAGGGTAAAGGCGTCTGCCGTGGGCGGGTTGTCGATGACGAGAAACCCGTCCTCGTGCCGGAAAGACACGCTTTGCCCGTCGGCCAGCACGCGCAGCAAGGTGAGGTCTTCGCCGTTGAGGCGCAGCGCCTGGCCGGGTGCAGCCGCCGGGTCCCGATCGATCTGCATCTTGCTGGCGACGATGGTCTTGGCGGGCTCCAGGTCGAAGTTGAGTTCGACCGTGCGGATCCTGAAGGGGGGTGGTGCGTAGTCAGCACGTTGCACGACCACGGGAGCGGCTCCATCACGCATGTTCATTCATGTCTCCTGGGCCTATTGACAGGCCCGTCTTGGCTATGGGCGGGCGACAGCCCTCAGAGCCCCTGCTTCAGGCTGGCCTGAATGAAGGGGTCCAGGTCGCCGTCCAGCACTTTCTGGGTGTTGCTGATCTCGACGTTGGTGCGCAGGTCCTTGATGCGGGACTGGTCCAGCACGTAGGAGCGGATCTGGTGACCCCAGCCCACGTCGGTCTTGGAGTCCTCCAGCTTCTGCTGGGCCTCCATCTGCTTGCGCATCTCGTGCTCGTACAGGCGGCTGCGCAGCATGGCCCAGGCCTCGTCGCGGTTGCGATGCTGGGAACGGTCGTTCTGGCACTGCACCACGATGTTGGTGGGGATGTGCGTGATGCGCACCGCGGAGTCGGTCTTGTTGATGTGCTGGCCGCCCGCGCCACTGGCACGGAAGGTGTCGATGCGCACGTCCGCCGGGTTGATCTCGATCTCGATGGAGTCGTCCACCTCGGGGTAGACGAAGAGGCTGGCAAAGCTGGTGTGGCGACCGCCAGAAGAGTCGAAAGGGCTTTTGCGCACCAGACGGTGCACGCCAGTTTCCGTGCGCAGGTGGCCGAAGGCGTAGTCGCCCTCCACCTTGAGCGTGGCGCTGCGGATGCCCGCCACGTCGCCCTCGGTCTCTTCCATCACCTCGGCCTTGAAGCCCTTGCGCTCGCAGTACTTCAGGTACTGGCGCAGCAGCATCTGCGCCCAGTCGCAGGCCTCGGTGCCGCCGGCGCCGGCCTGGATGTCGATGAAGCAGCTGCCTGGGTCGGCGGGGTTGTTGAACATCCGGCGGAACTCGAGCTGCTCCACCGTTTCGCGCAAGGTGTTGGCGTCGTCGCGGATGGCTTGCAGGCCGTCGATGTCCCCGTCTGCCTTGGACATCTCGTAGAGCTCGGCGTTGTCGTCGAGGTTGGACGTCAGGTGGTCGATGGTCTGCACCACCGTCTCCAGCGTCTTCTTCTCGCGGCCCAGTTCCTGGGCCCGCTTGGGTTCGTTCCAGACCGCGGGGTTCTCCAGCGCGGCGTTGACTTCGTTCAGCCGCAGGGATTTGCGGTCGTAGTCAAAGATACCCCCGAAGCTGCTCGGTCCGCGCCTTGAGATCGGCAAGCAGCGAGCCGATGGCGTTGATGTCTTCGATGTCCATATGTGTCATGCGCTGAATTTTCTCACGCGGCCCCGATCACGGCCCGTGCCCGTACATCACCCGGCCAGGAAGTCCACCAGATGCCGTGCCAGGGCTTGCGGTTGGTCATGGTGCAGCATGTGGCCGCAGGGCGAGAGCGTCAACTTGCGCACGTTCGAGACGACCGACAGGCGCTCGTGGAACTCTTCCTTCGAATAGCGTGTGCCCCACCAGCTCGCGGTGTCGGTACGGTCGCCCTCCACCCACAGAAGCGGTGCGGTGATCTGCTTCCAGCACTCCAGCGTCTCGTCCACACGGTAGAGCACCGGGTTCACGCGTTTGTGCGCAGGGTCGCCCAGGATCTGCCAGCGGCCATCTGTGCAGGGCTGCGACCAATGGGGCGCCAGCCAGGCGGCTTTGTCGGGCGTGAGCAGCGGGTCGTTCTTCAGCAGGCGCTGGGCCACGGCCTCGGCGCTGTCGTAGTCGCGCAGGGTCTGAGGGGCTTTCAGTTCATCGAGCCACTGGGCCAGGCGTTTGGGCGCCTGCTCGGGGCGGGTGCGCGGCATGCCAAAGCCTTCCAGGTTGACGAGGCGGCGGATGCGCGAAGGGCGCGCGCCCGCGTAGGCCATCACCACGTTGCCTCCCATGCTGTGACCCGCCAGGTCGATGGCGCCCTCGGGACACAGCGCGTCCAGCAGGGCGTCCAGATCGCCCAAGTAGTCGGGGAACCAGTAGCTGTCCACCGCCGCCGGGCCCTCCGTCAGACCGTAGCCGCGCCAGTCGGGCGCGATGATGAAGCGCGGTGCCTTCTCGGCTTTCGACAGCTCATCCACCAGGAACTGGTACGACGCGCCGACGTCCATCCAGCCGTGCACCAGCACCAGGGGCGGCCGCTCAGGGCGGATCAAGGACGCATCACCCCAGACATGGACGTGGTAACGCTGCCCGCGCAGGGGCACGAAGAGCGAGCGGGACGGGCGGGTTGGTTGGTAGGCCTGGGCCGCGGCGGTGGCGGTGGCGGTGGCGGTGGCGGTGGCAGTGGCAGTGTCGGCCTTGGGAGAATCAGCGGTCATGCCGGCACTGTAGGCCAGCGCGGCAACGCCACAATCCTGGCATGACAACACCCTTCACCCTGCGCCCGGCCGCACCGGCCGACCTGCCCGCCATCGTCGGGCTCATCCGCGAGCTGGCGGACTTTGAGCATCTCAGCCACCTGGTGGTGGTCACGCCCGAGTCGCTGCAGCCGCATCTCTTTGGCGACAAGCCCGCTGCCGAGGCCGTGGTGGCCGAGGTGCAGGGCCGGGTGGTGGCTTTTGCCCTGTTCTTCACCAATTTCTCCACCTTCCTCGGCCGGCCCGGTCTGTATCTGGAAGACCTGTACGTGCAACCCGCGCACCGGGGCGCCGGGCTGGGCAAGGCTTTGCTGCAGCACCTGGGGGCGCTGGCCGTGGAGCGGGGCTGTGGCCGCTTCGAGTGGAGCGTGCTGGACTGGAACGAGAACGCCATCCGCTTCTACGAGAAGATGGGCGCTACCGTCATGCTGGACTGGCGCATCTGCCGGGTGACGGGCGAGGCGTTGGCCGGCTTCGGGCGTCAGTGACGTGGATGTTCTCTCCTGAGTGACGTGATGGAACGCACTGTCCAGACCCCGCAGACGGCGGCTGACCGCCTTGTGCCTGTGCCTGTCCGACGAGGCGTGGTGGTGGCGGGTGAGGCGCTGATCGACCTCATCCAGCGCCCCGATGGCAGCCTGTTGCCTCACCTGGGTGGTTCGCCCTGGAACCTGGCGCGCGCTTTGGGGCGCCTGGGCTGCGCGGTGAGCTACCTCAACCCCCTGTCCACCGACGACTTCGGCATGCAACTCGTTGCGGCCCTGCAAGACAGCCGCGTCGAGTGCAGGGGAGGGCGCAGCCGCCTGCCCACCAGCCTGGCCGTGGTCAAGGTGGATGCGCAGGGGCACCCCGATTACGCCTTCTACCGTGAGGGTGTGGCCGACCGGGACTTCGCGCCCTCCGACCTGCTGGCACAGTGGCCTGAAGGTGCGACGCTCTTTCACGTGGGATCGCTGGCGGTCATGCCGCCTGACGGCCACGCGTGGCTGGCCACCTTGTCTGCCTTGGTGGCCCGGGGTGTGTCCACCAGCATCGACATCAACATGCGGCCCAGGGTGGCGTCGGATGGCGCGGCCTATGCCCGGCTGTCGCGTCAGATCCTTGCCCAGGGCCGCGTGGTCAAGGTCAGCGACGAGGACCTGCTGGCACTCGATCTGCCCGGCGACCCGCTGGTCCAGGCGCGCGCACTGCTCAACGACGTGACCCAGGCGGTGGTCCTCACCTTGGGCGCCCAGGGGGCCTGGGGTCTCACCCGGGCAGGAGAGCGCTTCCAGCCGCCGGCGCAGGTGAGCGTTGTGGACACCGTGGGTGCCGGTGACTGCTTCTATGCGGGCTTTCTGGCGCATCTGATCGAGCAGGACGCGCTCGCCGTGGCGACCGCACCCGCCCCGGATCTGGTGGCCGAGGCCCTGGCCTGGGGCAATCGCGTGACGGCCGTCAACCTGCAGCGCGCGGGTTGTCAGCCACCCTGGCGCCACGAAGTCTGAGCGCACCCCCAAGGTCCGGGCGTCGCACGGACCTGGCCCACCAAGGGGGCGTAAGAAAACTCGGGAGCGGCCCAGCGTTTTCTTGTGAGCCTTTAAGCCCGACCGCTGTCGCTTTCATATGATGCGGCGCACCTCACCGAGTCCGCCGTCATGCGTTCACGCCGCCCCGCTTCCCCCCGTGCTGCCGGTCCAGACGACCGCTACGCCGAGCTCCACAGCACCTTCCGCTGGCACGTGCCTGCGCAGTTCAACATCGCCGAGGTCTGTTGCAGCCGCTGGGCGCGTGACACGCCGGATGCCGTGGCCATTCGCTGGGAGCACGAGGATGGCCGCGAGGCGGCCTTCACCTACGGGCAGCTGCAGCGCGACGCCAACCGCCTGTCGAATGCGCTGAAGCGCCTGGGTGTGCGGCGGGGCGACCGCGTGGCCATCGTCATGCCGCAGCGCTTCGAGACGGCGGTGGCGCACATGGCGATCTACCAGCTCGGCGCCGTGGCCATGCCGCTGTCCATGCTCTTCGGCCCCGAGGCCCTGGAGTACCGCTTCAACCACAGTGAAGCGCAGGTGGCCCTGGTTGACGAGAGTGCCATTGCCAACGTGCGTGCCGTGCGCGCGGCGGCTCCTGGCTTGAAGGCCGTGGTGGGGGTGGGCGGGGCAGAAGGCCAGGGTGACATCGACTGGACTGCAGCGCTGGCCGCCGAGCGCGCCCGCTTCACCGCCGTGAAGACGCACGCTGACGAAGCTGCGGTGCTGATCTACACCAGCGGCACCACCGGCCCGCCCAAGGGCGCCCTGATGCCGCACCGGGCCATGATCGGCAACCTCACCGGGTTTGTGTGCAGCCAGAACGGGTTTGGCTTTGAAGCGCCCGCCCGGCCAGCCCGCGACAGCGCTGCGGCCACGATGACGAGCGATGCGGGCTTCTGGTCCCCCGCCGACTGGGCCTGGACAGGTGGCTTGAGGGATGCGCTGCTGCCCACGCTGTACTTCGGCCGCGAGATCGTGGCCTTCCAGGGCCGCTTCGGGCCCGAGCGCGCGTTCGAGCTGCTGCAGCGTTACCGCGTGACCCACAGCTTCCTCTTCCCCACGGCGCTGAAAGCCATGATGAAGGCGGTGCCCGAGCCCGTGCAGCACTACCGGCTGCATCTGCGCGCCATCATGAGTGCCGGTGAGGCGGTGGGCGACGCCGTGTTCAACTGGTGCCGCGACCAGCTGGGCGTGACCGTCAACGAGATGTTCGGCCAGACCGAGATCAACTACATCGTCGGCAACTGCACGGTCCTGCTCGACGAGCGGGGGCGCACCGCCCCCGGGTGGCCCGCCCTGCCCGGCAGCATGGGCCGGCCCTACCCCGGCCACCGCGTGGCGGTGATCGACGACGAGGGCCGCGAATGCCCGCGTGGCACGCCTGGGGACGTGGCGGTGCACCGGCTGGACGTCCACGGCCACCCGGACCCGGTGTTCTTCCTG
>CAISJH010000164.1 GCA_903885585.1 uncultured beta proteobacterium | reverse complement strand
GAACCGGGCCAGCCTTCGAAGCAGTGGTCGAAGTCCAGGTGCGCCACATCGGCGTCAATGCCCGGCTGGCGCACACGGCGCGTGGGCAGCTGCGTGCCGGGGTCGGACTCCCAGCGATCACTCAGCTCGATGTGCAGGCGACTGCGGCTGCGCTTGGGAAAGTAGGGGTGCCAGCCCAGGCCCACGGGTGCCGGGTGCGGTGCATCGTTGCGCACGGACATGGTCAGGCGCACCCCTTCCTCGTCCAGCGCGAAGGTCTGTCGGGCCTCGAAGGCGAAGGGCCAGTGGGCGTCACCGGCGTGGTCCAGGCGCAGCACGGCCTCGGTGGCGCTGCAGGACTCCACTTCCCAAGTCCGCTGCCAGCCCACGCCATGCACGGAGTGCGGGCTGTCGTCGAAGTTGGGCTGGGTGGTGTGGTCCCGGTGCAACCAGCGGAAACGCCGGTACCCCAGGCGGTTGGAGTACGGCACCAGCGGGTAGCTGGCCGACACGCGCGGCCCCTGGAGGACCGAGGCCTCGGTGCTGCGCAGCACGGGCACGCTGTCGAGCCACAGACCGGCGATGCTGCCCCCGAGGTCAGGGCGCAGGGCCAGGCGCAGATCGCCGGCACGGAGTTCAGGATGAGGTTGCGTCATGGCCCCATGGTATCCGGGCCGGCGGCCCTGGCCAGACAGCCGCGGGCGGCTTCTCGCAGGCACGCTGCGCTACAGCACACCGGGCAGGCGCAGGTCCGCTTTCAGGTAGTGGGCACCTGGCACCGGGTTGAAGTAGTAGGGCGGGATCTCCTCGAACCCCAGGGTCTCGTAGAGGTTGCGCGCGGCTTCCATGTCGTCCAGCGTGTCCAGCAGCATGGTCGAGTAGCCCGCCTCGATCGCCCGGTCCATCAGCTGTCGGGCGAGCAGGCGGCCGAGGCCAAAGCGCCGGAAGGCACGCCGAACGTACAAGCGCTTCATCTCGCAGGCGTTGGGGTAATCCACATCGTGCAAGGGCCGGAAAGCCCCGCAACCGGCCAGCGCGCCGTCCACGAAAGCCAACAACAAGGCACCCCCAGGCCCGGCGTATTCGCCAGGCAGGCCCAGCAACTCCTGCTCGAAGCCTTGGAAGCACAAGTCCACATCCAGCTGGGCGGCGTACTCCTGGAAGATGGCGCGCGTGTCGTCGATCAGCGCTGCGCCTTCAGGCACGCGCAGCTCGATCGTCGGGCCTGGTGCCGTCATACGCTCACCTCAGCCACCAAGGCGTACGACTGCATACACCGCGATGGCCGCCAACATCGCGAGCACCAGGGCGCCGAAGCGCTGTGGCCCGCCGTCGGCCGACGCGGGGGTGTCAGCCGGCAGCGGCTTGTCGCCGGTGATCATGGGGGTCAGCAGGTCCTTGCGGCGCACCCAGCGGTAGAACAGCACGGCCGCCACGTGCAGCACGACCAGCGCGATCAGCACCGACTCGCCTACCTCCTTGTGCCAGCCGGTGAGCAGTTGCGCCGTGGCCCCGCTGACAAATCGGTTGAGCGGGCCCACGTTGGCGATCTCGTCGTCGGCGAACAGGCCACTGCCCACCTGCGCCAACAGCAGGCCCAGCAACGCCCACACGGACAAGGCGCCCAAGGGGCTGTGGCCCACCTCGTCGCGGCCTTGGGGGTCGCGCTGCCCGCGCAGGTAGGCCCACACACGGACTGGTGCATAGAGGAAGCTGGCAAAGCGCGACCAGCGCCCGCCCACGAGCCCCCAGACGATGCGAAACAGCAGTAAGCCCAGGGCCAGATACCCCAGGCGGAAGTGCCAGACCATGGCCGCACCGCCCAACTTGGCCGTGACGATCGAGGCCACGACGCTGAGCGCCAACACCCAGTGAAAGACGCGGGTGGGCAGGTCCCAGACCCGCACCGGCACAGTCGACTCCGACATCGCTCAATCCCCCCGCATGACTTGAGTGTGAACATCTCAACGATAACGCGACTGCGTCAGTAGGGATGCACGAGGTCGTCAATGCGCTTGAACCGTCCTGTCCTTAGACTCACGTCTCCCCGCCGTTGTTCGACCGCTCCCCGGTTGGCCGGCCCCTGACCCTTGTTGATCGGAGCCCCTCATGAAGAAGCTGATGATCCTGGCCGCCGCCTGCGGCGTGCTGACGGCCCTGCCCGCGGCGGCGCAGTTCCAGAAGCCGGAAGACGCCGTGAAGTACCGTAAGGCCAGTTTCACTGTCATGGGTACCCACTTCGCGCGCATTGGCGCCATGGCCCAAGGCCGGGTGCCGTTCGACGGCGCCGCTGCCGCCGCCAACGCTGACATCGTAGTGACCCTGTCGAAGTTGCCGTTCGCAGGCTTTGTGGAGGGCACGGGCGGCACCGAGAAGGGCATGCCCAACGCCAAGGTCTGGAGCGAGAAGGCCAAGTTCGACGCCGCCGGCAAGAAGATGCAAGACGAGGTGGTGAAGCTGGCCGCCGCTGCCAAGACCAACAACCTGGACCAGCTCAAGTCCGCCTTTGGCGCCGCCGCCGGTACCTGCAAGGCCTGCCACGACGACTTCCGCAACCAGTGAGCCACTGGTGAGGATGACAGGCCCGCTTCGGCGGGCTTTGTTGTTTTTGGGGCGCTCAGCCTGGGGCTGAGTCGGCGAAGCCCAGGACGATCCTGCGGGTCATGGCTGACTTCTTTTGGCTTCGGCCGGCCCTTTCGGGCCTTCACATCGCTGGCGCGATGTGAGCCTGCGCCGGTAGAAGTCAGCCCGGGCCTGCGGCCCGCTCGGCGAAGCCGAGCACGACCCTTCGGGTCTGGGCTGACTTCTTCTCAATCTTTGTGACGATGATGGGGCCGATGTCGGCGGTGTTGGCCACGTGGGTGCCGCCGCAGGGTTGAAGGTCCACGGCTTCGATCTCCAGTACCCGGACGCGCCCCAGGCCGCGCGGGGGCTGCACGCTCATGCTGCGGACCAGACCCGGGTTGGCGTCCAGTTCCTCCTCGCTGATCCAACGGTGGCGCACAGGATGGGCCCCGGCCACCAGGCGGGCGATGCCGGCGGTGAGCCTCTCCTTGTCCAGCGGCTCGGTCATGTGGAAGTCCAGCCGGGCATAGCCTGCGGTGATCGAGCAGCCGTCCACCGGGTGCGGCACCAGGGCGCACAACAGATGGGTGGCCGTGTGAAAGCGCATGTGGGCGCGGCGGCGCTCGGCATCGATGCGGGCCGTCACGCGTGCTCCCGGCTCCAGGCCGGCAATGTCAGCGCCGGCCGCCAGCACGTGGGCGATGGCCCCCGGCTTGTCCTTGTGCTTGCGCGTGTCGGCCACCGGCAGCTCGCGGCCGTCGGCCAGTGCCAGGATACCGACGTCGCCCGCCTGCCCGCCGCCCAGCGGATAGAACACGGTGCGGTCCAGCACCACGGCGCGGCTGCCGTCAGGCCATTCATCCACCGCCAGCACCTGCGATTCGCACTGCAGCAGGGTGGCGTCTTCGCGGAACAATTCTTCGGTCATGCAGGTCTCTCGAAGTGATCTGGAGCGGTTCTCGGATTCGAGGGGTGCGGGCTGCTCAGGGCGCATCGCTGTGCAGCGTCACCTCGCCGCGCGGTGTTTGCAACACGGCCGTCAGGGCGGGCGCAGGGGATGACGGCGCCACCGGCTCGACCGTCACACCCTGCAAGCGCAGCACGTCGCGCGCGCGCTCGGGCACTCCGCGCAGTGTCAAGGAAGACAGCGTGACGCCAGAGTCCGGCATGGCCTGCGCCGGATGACGGCCCTCCCATTGGATCAGCGTGGGCAGCGCCCCGCCGCACAGCAGGCGGCCATCGTCACGCAGCAGCATCTGCCAGGCGAGCGGGCCCTGCGGGGTCTGCCGACCCGCCTGCACCGGAACCCCCGGCTGCAGGCCGACCTGGATGAGGCCGAAGCGGTGCATGTCCAACTGGGGTGAGCGCGCCACGGCATGGATCAGCCGCGGTTCTTGAGCGATACGTTCGCGCAGAGCAGGTTCGTCCAGGCCGAACCAGCGCACGCGCTGGGGCGGTACGGCCTGCGGGTCCAGGGCGATGATCTCGAAGTAGGCGTCAGGGTAGGTGGGCGTGGCGATCTTCAGCAGGCGGTTGTGCGTACCCATCAGCGGGTGCTGACCGCCCGGGCCGGGCGTGACGCCCAGCACCTCCTCGCACCAGGCCACGCCCTCGGCCAGCGTGGCTGCGGCCACGATGAGGTGGTCAAGCTGGGTGTTCACAAGAAAACGCCGGGCCGCTCCCAAGTTTTCTGGCGCCCCCTCGGGGGGCTGGGCCGGGCACTGCGTGGACCTTGGGGGGCTCACAGATCCACCTCGCCTTCGATGCACACCACCACATCACCGCCGACCCAGATGTCCCCGCCCTGTCGGTCCACATGCACACGCCCCTCGCGCCCCAGGGCCGAACCCTGGCTCACGACGTAGTGGTAGGGCGCCAGTCCGGCGTCGATCAGCCACTGCGCGATCCCGGCATTCAGGCTGCCCGTGACCGGGTCTTCGTTGATGCCGAGTCCCGGCACGAAGGCGCGCACTTCAAAGGCCGTGTCTTCATCCAGTTCACAGGGCGCCACGACGCCCAGCTTCAGGTCCCGCAGCGCGCCGAAGTCGGGGCGCAGCGCGCGCACCTGCTCCACCGAGCCCAGCATGACGGCACACCAGCCCGGGCCGTTGTCCACCCACTGATGATTGAGGATGTCGCCTGCGGACAGCCCCAGACCCGCCACGATGCGATCCACCAGATCGGACTCCAGCGGGCCCTTGCGGCGCAGCGGCGGTGCGGCGAACGCCAGCCGCGCGCCATCGCGCCGCACGCGCACCAGGCCCACGCCGCACTCCTGCATCACCAGGCCCGCCGACCGAGGTTGCCCGCCCGCGGCGAGCCAAGCGGCGCAGCTGCCCAGCGTGGGGTGGCCGGCGAAGGGAAGCTCGCCGCCCGGCGTGAAGATGCGCACCCGGTAGTCGGCGCCCGGATCCTCGGGAGGCAACAGAAAGGTGGTCTCGGACAGGTTGGTCCAGCGCGCAAACGCGGCCATGGTCGCATCGTCCAGGCCCTGCGCGTCGTGCACGACCGCCAGCGGGTTGCCCTTCAGGGGTGTGGCGGTGAAGACATCGAGTTGGTGGAAGCGGCGGATCATGGGCGGTGCACTGCCTGGAGTGGAAGTCGCAGCGCATTCTGCGTTCACTTCTCGGCCTGCAGGTTGGCAGGCGCCGGCGGGCCGGCCCAGGATCCGGCCGCGGGGCCAGCCCGTTGGTCCATCTCAGCGGTCGACATTGACACTAGACCGACCGGTCTATAGACTTCTAAGCATGCCCCGTCAGCCCCTACCCGAAGATCAGGTCGGAACCCGCGACCGCCTCATCGGCGCGATGCTCGAAGCCCTGGGAACGCGAGGGTTTCATGGTGTGGGCATCAGCGAGTTGCTGAGCCGCGCACATGCGCCGAAAGGGGTGCTGTACCACCACTTCCCCGGGGGCAAGGCCGAGTTGGCCGTGGCGGCCATCGACACCGTGGTCGGCCACATCACCGCCAAACTCGAGAACCTGTTCGCCCAGCAGGGCGACCCCGTAAAGGCGCTGGCAGCCTGGATGAAGGACGCCCAGGGCACCCTTCTGGGCAGCGGCTACGACAGGGGGTGCCCACTGGCCACCATCGCACTCGAATCAACGGCCGAGGACACGGCCATCCGCGAAGCGGTCGCCAGGGGCTTCGCCGCCATCCGGGACACCTTGAAGCGCGCATTGGTGGCCAGCGGCCTGGATGCGCTGCGCGCCGCCAGACTCGCCAGCCTGATCGTCTCTGCCTACGAAGGAGGATTGATCCAGGCCCGGGTGGCCGGCAGCGGCAGACCGCTGCAGGACACCACCGCCATGCTGCTGGACACGCTCGAGGGCCTCCTCCCCAAGAGCCGGTCATGAGCCCTGAAGGACGCGCCTGATGTCGCCAGATCACGCAACACCGCGGCCCGTGCGGCTGACCGCCGCGGACGGTTACAAGCTCGGCGCCCTGCACTACCCCGCCGTGGGCGAAGCCTGCGCGCGCTTGCTCGTTGCGGGCGCCACGGGCGTGCCGCAGCGCTTCTACGGCCCCTTCGCGAGGTTCTGCGCGGGCCAGGGCGTCGACGTCTGGACGCTGGACTATCGCGGGGTCGGGCAATCCCGCCCGCCAGAACTGCGCGGCTTTCGGATGGACTACCTCGACTGGGCTCGGTTCGACCTGGCGGCCCTGCTCGACCATGTCGAGTCACAAGGACGCGGCCCGATCTGGATGGTGGGGCACTCCTACGGCGGACACGCCTTCGGTCTCCTGCCTGGCCACGCCCGTGTGCAGCGCCTGGCCACCTTCGCCACGGGCGCCGGCTGGCACGGCTGGATGCCGCCGCTGGAGCGCCTGCGGGTGATGCTGCTGTGGCATGTGATCGGCCCTGTGCTGGTGCGCTCCACCGGCTATCTGGCCTGGAGCAAGCTGGGCATGGGCGACGACCTGCCGCGCGATCTGTACCGGCAATGGCGGCGCTGGTGCCAGTGGCCGCGCTACTTCTTCGACGACCCGGACCTGCCCGGGCTGGCCGATGAATTCGCCAAGGTCCAAACGCCGATCCGTGCCATCAACGCCACCGACGACCACTGGGCCCCGCCCGCCTCACGCGATGCGTTCATGCAGGCCTACTGCAACGCGCCAGTGGAACGGGTGACGATCGACCCCAAGCGCCAAGACATGGAGCCCATCGGGCACATAGGCTACTTTCGGCCGCAGGCTTTGGACCTGTGGCGCGAGACCCTGGAGTGGTTGCGCAATGCCCACCCCAAGGCATAGGAGACCCAATTGCCCCCGTTGACTCGACTGCAACAGCCCGGGTCCAGGCATCATCAGGCCCTCTCGCTCTGGAGTTCTTTCATCCAGGCCGCTGCGGGTGTGGTGCTGGCCCTCAGCGCGGTGCTGATGCTCGCGCCGCCCCTCGGCGAGACCTTCTTCTACCTCGTCTACTTCCAGCAGCCCGCCAGCCCCGTCCCGGTGCCCACTGAGATCCTGGGCTATCTGCGCTTTGCCAACGGCATCATCGGGGCCGTCATGGCCGGCTGGATGATGGTCATCATCGCGCTGGCGCGCGGGCCCTTCCGGGCGGGCGAGCGCTGGGCGTGGCAAGCCATGGCCTGGCCCTTGGTCGGGTGGTACGTCATCGACACCGCCTTCTCCATGGCGCACGGCGTCTGGGGCAATGTGCTGCTGAACACCGGGACGGGGCTGATGTTCGGTGTACCGCTGCTGGCATCGCGCCGGCATTTCGTGTGAACTTGCCCCGGCACCTACAAGAACGTCGCGAGTACGTGCGCGATCTGATTCGGCGCGACATGGAACGCAAGGAGCAGCAGGCTTTTGATCGGCTGAAGGTAGAACTGGCGCACGCGTTTGCCGCCCCCGAGTCGGCCTACAAGCCTTTGACAGCGGCAGATGTGATCGCCCGCAACGCCGCGAGCGCCTGAACGATGCCCGCCTTACGGGTTCAGGGGTCGGCTTCCTGGCGCCTGGGCTTGTCCAACGGAGACATCGGCATCGTGACCATTCTTCACGAGCGCATGCACCAGATCGAACGATTTCGGGAAGACTTTTCAGACGAATCAAGGGCCTAGCGCGCCCCCATTTCCATGATCTCTCACCGGCGAGCCGGGGCGGCCTCGGGTTCCCGTGGCCGGCCGCGCGCACCCTGCCTGTGATCGGCAGCAGGCGCTGCAGCCCATGCACTCGACAGGATGGCCCCAGTGGCGGCGACACCGAGAGCGCGGCGACGCGTCATTCCCCAACTGAGCGCCGGGCACCTGACCGAGATCGAGTTGCGCTCGACGGCAGTGCCGCCGTCGGGCAGAGCCACCACTCAAACTCCGGGAGGGCGACTCATGCGGTACCGCGAGCCTTTGTTACCGGCAGAAGCGACCTGCCTGCTTCAAGCCTGTCGCAACACCCGCCCCAGCGCGGCCACGCCCTCGGCGATGCGCTCGGGCGGCACGGTCACGAAACTCAGGCGCAAGGTGTTGGCGTGGCCGCCCTGGGGGAAGAAGGGGCTGCCGGGCACGTAGGCCATGCCGGCTTCCACGGCCTGCGGCAGCAGGGCCGTGGCGTCCAGGTGTTCGGGTAGTTCCACCCAGAAGAACATGCCGCCCACGGGGGCGCGCCAGCGACAGCCTGACGGCAGGTGCGTGTGCAGAGCGGCGGCCATGGCGTCGCGCTGCGCCTTGTAGCGCGCGCGGATGGTGGGCACGTGCTCCTTGAGGAAGCCACTCTTCACCACCTCGTACACCACGCGCTGGTTGAAACCGGGGGTGTGCAGATCGCTCGCCTGCTTGGCCTGCAGCAGCTTGGGGTAGAGGGCACGCGGCGCCACCACGTAGCCCAGGCGCAGGCCCGGGGCCAGCACCTTGGAGAAGCTGCCCAGGTAGACGGCGCCGTCGCCCGCGGCGGCCGACACCGGTGCGGGCGGTGGCTCGTCAAACCACAGGTCGCCGTAGGGGTTGTCCTCGACGATGGGCAGGCCGATCTCGGCGGCGCGCGCGGCCAGCGCGAGGCGCCGAGCCGCGGGCAGGCAGCGGCCCGTGGGGTTCTGATAGTTCGGTAGCAGGTACAGGAAACGCGCGCCCCGTGCAGCCTCAAGCGCCTGCGGCAGCGGGCCGTCGTCATCGCCCTCCACGGCCACGAACTCCGCCTCGTAAGGCGCGAAGGCCTGCAGCGCCCCCAGGTAGGTGGGGGACTCCACCGCCACGGTGCTGCCGGGGTCGATCAGCACCTTGCCCACCAGGTCCAGGCCCTGTTGCGAGCCGGTGGTGATGAGCACCTGGTCGGCATCGACCTGGATCCCTTGCCCCGCCAGCTCCGCCGCCACCCACTCCCGCAGGGGCTCGAAGCCCTCGCTGGCGGCGTACTGCAGCGCCTCGCGCGGCGTGTCGCGCAGCACCGTGGCCGTGGCTTCGCGCATGGCCTGCACCGGGAAGGTGTCGGCCGAGGGCAGGCCGCCGGCCAGGCTGATGATGCCCGGGCGCTCGGTGATCTTCAGGATCTCGCGGATGGTGGAGGGGTTGAGCCGCTCGGCGCGGCGGGCCAGGGTCCAGG